>NZ_RZRA01000018.1:0-18126 GCF_003998945.1 Mesorhizobium sp. M7A.F.Ca.CA.003.01.2.1
TCCCTCCTCCGAAGCAGCACGCTCAAGTATCGTCACAAGCCCCGAGCGCTTCGCGTTCGGCGATGTCCAAATTCCGACAATGTCGGATACAGTCAGATCTACTGGATTGCGTTTGAATGGTTTTCTCATTTGGCACAGTACATGCGGGTCATCCGCAAAACACGTGACCGACCAACAAGAGTTCGCATGATCACCTTACCACAACATACAGCCGCCGCGGAACAATCACTTGGCCCCTGATCGCCCACCCCGGCACCACAACCGGAGTCATCGATGTTCTGACAGGCTGCCCAAGGATACCTGCTGCAACAGGGCTTGCCCTGGTGACGACCACTCCGGCTCCGCCGGTTACCGACGAGGGCAAAGTGACGGATTTCCTGCTTTTCAACGGCATGGAGGTGGCTGTCATTCCCGACCACCGCGCCGGTCGTCACCCATATGGTCTGGTGCAGGATCGGCAGCGCGGAATGAGCCGCCGGGGATATCTGCATGTCTTCGAGCATCTGATGCTCAAGGCGCCTCATGACGAGCACGGCTCCGTCGCCTGGAGAGATTGAACCCAAAGGGAGATTCAGATGTCTGAAGCGAATCAGGAAAAGTTGGACGCATTCTTGGGGAAAATGGTCGGCGATCTCGGTGCGATCGCAACGGGCGCGGGAGTCCTGCTGGGGGACAGACTCGGCCTGTTCAAGGCATTGCGCGAAGGCGGCAAGATGACGGCCGCCGAACTTTCGACACGCACCGGCACCCAGGAACGCCTCGTAAGGGAATGGCTTTCCGGGCAGGCGGCGGCGGGTTACGTCGACTACGATGAAGCGAGCGACAAATTCTATCTCAACGCCGAGCAAGAGCTGGTGTTCGCTGATGAAGACAGCCCGGCCTTCATGGCAGGCGCATTCGAGTTCCTGTCCGCGCTGTGGCTCGATGAAGAAAAGGTGAGGCAGGCATTCCAGTCCGGCAAGGGCGTCGGGTGGCACGATCATAGCGCGTGTCTGTTTCGCGGTACGGAACGGTTCTTCCGTCCAGGCTACAATGCCAATCTGATCGACTCCTGGCTGCCGGCCTTGGAGGGCGTCGTCGAGAAGCTCGAACGCGGCGTGGACGTCGCGGATGTTGGATGCGGTCATGGTGCATCGACCGTGCTCATGGCACAGGCCTTCCCCAATTCGCGCTTCGTCGGCTTCGACTATCATGCCCCTTCGATTGAGCGCGCCCGCAAGGCGGCCGAGGTAGCCGGCGTCGGCGTTAACACGCGGTTCGACGTGGCGGCCGCCAAGAGCTATCCCGGAACCTATGACCTCGTCACATTCTTCGATTGCCTTCACGACATGGGCGACCCGACGGGCGCCGCCACCCATGTCCACGGATCGCTCAAGCCGGACGGCACGTGGATGATCGTCGAGCCGTTCGCGCATGATCATCTGGCGGCGAACCTCAATCCCGTCGGCCGCGTTTACTATGCCGCTTCCACTTTCGTGTGCACGCCCGCATCCGTGTCGCAGGAAGTCGGGCTCGCGCTTGGAGCCCAGGCCGGTGAGGCGAGGCTGCGCAAGGTTGTGACCGGCGGCGGCTTCAAGCGATTGCGTCGCGCCGCGGAGACACCGTTCAACATGGTGCTGGAGGCCCGCCCTTAGCGTGGCCGTCGCCAGAAATTGCAGCTCATCGCATTTGATGAAGATCACCGCCAAAAATCCGGACGCATCGGGCACATTTTCAAGGCGTCTGGGTTCACGCAGAGGTCGCTGCCGAGTTGTGTGCCAAGAGTCCCATACGTTGCGGCTCAGAAAGGACCCCACGCACGGCGACGAACATGCCCATAGCGATGGCCGCTATAATCACATATGTCCACCATGGCGCGTTCACAAAGCTGGTAAGCCACGTCGCACCGAACGCGCTTACGACAAAAACGAGAGCCTCGATAAAAAGACTGAGCCTGTACACATTCAGTCGTCTCATCCTCATACCACCCATCCAAAGACTGAGCTTGTTGCGCTACTGCGACAGAGCCTAACATATTGGAGAGTGCTCACTAGTCGACCGTGAACAATCCGAGCCCTAAGCGGCGACCGGCTTCGGCCGGATTTGAAGCAGGGCAATCAAGAGCGACAAAAACCCCTTCAGCCACCTGAGCAGGAGGGAGAAGTTGTAGCCGGCGGCGGCCAGGATGGCGTTGAGGGTGTCGCCCTGCTGGCCGGCGAGGTAGTTGCGGCCCATTCTGTGTTCGCTCTTGATGTGGCCGATGACGGGCTCGACCGCCGACCGCCGTCGCATCTGGCGCTTGATGGCTGGGGTGACGCGGCGTTTCTGGCCCGCGGTGAAGACCCTGAGCTTGTGGCTCTGCGGTGCGTTGTGGCCGCGATAGCCGGCGTCGGCGAGGATGCGGCCGATCTCGTTGCCGATGGTCTTTTCCATGTCGGGGATGACGCTTGCCAGCGTGTGGCCGTCATAGGGATTGCCGGGCAGTGCTTTTGCATGCAGGGCGAACTGGCCGCCCCTGGAGCGCTTCAGCGTGGTGGCCACCGACACCTTCACCCCGAACTCGTAGGGCGCATGCGCCTTGCCCTTGCCGATGCATTCCACCTCGTGTGCGTGCAGGCTGTAGATCTTGCGGCCGCGCTGGCGCTGGCGTTGCTCGAGAACGGTGGCGGCCTGGTAGAGCGGCCATTTGAACAGCGTCCAGCCCCTGATCGCCGGCGATCTGGCGACCAATGTCGCGAATGGTCCGGCCGAGATAGGTCTTGAGCTTGCGTAGCGCCTTGTTGGCCCGCTTGAACTGCTTGGCGTGGGCATAGCGCTGGTGGCTGATCAGCGCCAGCTTGCCGACCCGCACATAACTCTGGCGCAAATGGAGACCCGTCCTCTTGGCCAGCCGCACCAGCCGTTCGCGTGCCCGATGGATGAGCTTGGCGTCGGTCGGGAACATGACGTTCTTCGGCTGCACGGTGGTGTCGACGATCACCTGGCGCGTGTCGGCCGGTTTCATCGCCCCGGTCTTGACCGCGAGGCTGAGGCTCTCCTGCAACAGCACCATAATCCGCTCCTCGCCCATACGGCTGCGCCAACGCGTCATCGAGGAGCGGTCGAACGGCAGCGTATGGCAAAAGAACGTCTCGCCGGTGAGATACTGGAAATAAGGGTTCTCCACCCAGCGCTCGCACAGCACCTCATCCGACAGGTTGAAGGTGTGCTTGAGGATCGCCAGCCCCGCCATCAGCCGGGTCGGCAGCGGCGGCATGCCGGGGCCGTCCGAATAGACGGCGCCGAAACGCTCCTCCAGCACCGGCCAGTCGATCGCCTGCGCCAGCCGCACCAGCTCGTGCTTCATGTTGATGATTTGGTCGAGCCGGGAGCGGAACAGGTCCTGCTCTCCCGTCTCGCGCTTCTCGCGTGGCCTGGACATTCGCTGTCCCCTCGATTCGCCGCCGCCGAACCGAGTGAATCACGCTCCGCGCCACAAGGGAATCGCAAAACCGAATTGCAGGAAAACAGCGTCCAAATACCGCTAATCCTGCAATTCCAAAGCCGCTATCCGCCTCAATCAACAGGCCAGATCAATGGCTTGCGGATAGTTCACGGCCGACTCACTATTTCTATGCTGAACAGTCTCGCCTGAGTATATGTTTTAGCTAGTCGCTAATTAGACGGAATTCTGCCAGTCTGCATTCCCCCCTGATCTGATGTAGAGCAGCTTCCAAGTGGGAATTAGCCCCCCATCGACCGGATCGGGCGACACGAACATGCGCTGAAGGCTTGGCGGAACGGCTACTGGGACCATGATGCTACTCGAATGCAAGATAGTGTCAGAACGTCCCGGGAAGGCTGCAGGCAGGGGATGTCAGGTCAATCAGCCTATAGATATGATACCGCCCATTCGCTGAGACTTCACGATGGGCATAGGAGGTGGGAATTCTTGCCTTGAGATGGACGCGGCTGTCGGAGCAGGCGAGCACGGCAGCAGCGATGGCCTGAACCTTCGGGCCGCTGACAAAAACGTTCACCACCGCACGCGAGCCGAACCCGTCGAGATACGTCTCGAAAGCATCGAGGTGGGCCATCAGCCCGAAAGCCTGGATGTCGCGAACTTCGCCATCTTCGAGCCGGTGGGTTTCACGTACCTTGGCCACCTGTTGATCGAGCAAAGCATCGATATGCGCATTCTTGTCGCTTCTTGGGACGAGGAGCGAGATCCGTTCCGGACTGACGATATCGATCAATCCGTAGAATACGTCGGCATCTCCTCCGATCCCCACGAGCAGGACTTTCTCTTCGCCCATTCCTCCGCTGCCTTGAAGATGAGGGACGGTGACGTATCGGTCCAAGCCGCTGGAAAAATCCTCTTTGCCGATCGCGTTCCCGTAGATACCTTCGGCGTACCCGAATTCGAGAGACTGAATCGACATTTTCTTGAATGCCACCGCAATCAGCCATTGGATGTAGATTCGCGGCATCGTCGAGCACTCGACGAAAACCTTCCGCAGGCTTCCTTCGTATGAGCCACATGAAGCGGCCATCTGAGTGAGCAGGTGATCGAGGAGATTGATGTTCTTCTGATACTCGATGGAAGGCTCGAGGGTGATCACAGTCACTTCGACGCCCCATCGGGTACCCATAGCGATGAGCTTTCGCCGGTTTTCTTCGACGGCTGGGACGTTCGCTTCCTTCAGAGCAAAGTCCAGAACCACGATCTTGCCGACCTTCAGGTCAAGATGGTTTTCGAACGCGGCGAAACGCGTTTCCCATCCAAGCGCGACGATCGCGATATCTGCCTCCATCGTTTCGCAGGTACCTGCATCTCTCGCCTTCTCGGTGACGGCCAGATGGCCGAAGACTCGATACTCGACAGTTGAAGCGGTCATTCGAGATCGCTCTCGAAAAGCGAGTGCTGGAATTCGGTCTTGAGTGCGGGCCGCGCGACGAGCTCCTTAAACACCGAGTCGGCCCAGTCTTCTGGGAGCCGATGCCTGGTAAAAAGCAGGTCGACCATCCGCGCCGCAGGGATTGTGTTGATTTCGTACGGGCCGCGATAGGAGAACCCGAAGTAAGGTGCAAATCGCCGATGCAATCTGATCATCATCTCCTTCGATGCGGGGTCGGCGCGGTCCACCTCAAAGTTGCCGGCGGCGGAGACCTCCCGGATAAACCCATCCCTTTCCGCCCGACGCAGGACCTCGTCCAGTTTTCCGCTGGGTTGCTCCAGTCGGTTCACCAGCGAGCGCATTTCCTTTAGATCAACCCTGAAAATGCCTCTCTCTGTCGTTCCTAGAGCATTTTCTTCGGCAAACTCTGTCTGGAGGCGAGCGGTCAGGTAACCCAACGCCCGCACCATGCGCACGCTCTCTTCTTCGTACGGATGTGAAAGCGCCTGAAGTCCATCAAGCTTCCGTTGAGAGGCGGCGTTCACAGCCTGTCTCTGCTGTTCGAGATGAATCTGTAAATCCGAGTTGATGAATTCCACCAGTTTTCGTGGATCACTGGAACTCGGAACACTGCGGCGGAAGATCTCTCCCATTATATCAAGGAAATCGCGTATACAGACGTCGCTCAATGATGTGATGATCTGGTGCCCTACGTACGGGTAGTCATGCAGACGCAGCATCTGGCACGCTTTCAGAAAAGCCCATCCCTGTTTCCGGGCGATCGACCTCTTCAGATTTGAAGCATCCGCCTTGCTCATGGGCCGGCGCTTAATTTCCGGGTTCATGAGCGCGAGCGCCAGCCCTTCGGCATAAGGGCGCGCTTTTCGATCAAGAAGGAATTGCTGCTGATCCGCCGTCCTCAAATTCACGGAGAGGAATTCACGTGCTGCATCAGCAAGTGCCACAAGCTCTTCTCTGCCCTCGGAATGACCCGATATGATAACCCGCTCGATGATGTCATTGACGGAAAGCCGCCCCAGCCGGTTTTTGAGCGAAAACGCGCTGAGCGCATCGTTGCGCTCGAGATCACTCCGCAGATGGTCAGGAAGCGCATAGTACAGCCGAAGCGACGACACGTTCTCGCACAGCGTGGCGAACTCCCTCGGATCGACTGAATCAAGATTCTCGACGTCCCGGTCAGCATTCGAGAGCGACTGGCCGGGTATGATCGTCCGGATCGTGTCGTAGAGGCCGCCGATGTAGGCGAGGACCCATTTCACGTTGCCGCGCGTCTTTCTCACCAAGGTGTTCAGGAACTGCTGTTGGAGCGGTGTCAGTGCTTCACAGTCGTCAATCAGTATCTTGAAGAAGGGCGCCCTGTCACCGGCGAAAGATGGGCCATTTAAAAGTGGAGTGATCGCGGTCGCGACCTTGTTAATGATCGCGCCAGGGTCTGTTGCTCTGAAGCCGGTCGCTCCGGCATCGGCGGCAAAGAAGAACGCGTTGAAGCATTCGTCGACGTACCGGGTTATCCCACCCCGCAGCTCATCGATGCTGAAGAAGTCGAGACGGGCAGGTTGGGGTATGAAGTGCAGCACTTCGCGATGCAGTGCCAGGGCGACGTCCCTATCTTCGGAGGCCCGGTATTTCAAGTGGCCGTCGCGTCTGAGCTGGCCGATGCTCTCGAGCAGGCGTTCGACTATCTTCAGCTCCAGATAGTGAGAGAAGATTACGAATTGCCGCGGGATCACGGCGGCCGTGTCGAAGCGTATCCGCTCCGGAATGAGGTTCAGAACGGCGTTGTCGATTAGGGGCGAGAATGTCTCATTGAGCTGGAAGAAGACGCCATACCAAGCGAGCTTGCCGACTTGGTCCGAGAGACTTTTGTCTTCAAGAATATGGACTGTGGAAAGCGAGCGAAGAATGCTGGTCTTGCCGCTGCCTCTCGTCCCTGCGACGAAGACCGGCTTGGCGGCGGCAGAAATCAACGCCGACTTCTGACTGAACCACAGTATCGGGCGGCTTTCGTACTCGATCCTGTTGGGGCCGAACGGATTCTCCATCGCTATTCGTCCCTTACCTTAATGCGCCAAGCCGAGTTTGCCTTGGTGAGGCCGTCTATCTCGATGAAGCGCGCCGCTTGGAGCATCAGAAGAGAGTCTTCCAGATCTAGCCCGAGCTCGGCGGAGGCAGCAATCTCAGTGATCTCGTCCCAGAAGAGTAACCCATTCCCGCGCCTGGTGGCATGGTCGCGCAGTCGGCGCAGCAGGTCAAACGTGTCGTTGTTCAGAAAGGCCTTGCCGTTGGACATGGTCGAAATAAAGCAATGTTCGCCTTCCATGACCGTCCCGTCGGCGACATTGGTGCGGTAGGGTATAAGTCGGATGCCGACGAGCTCTCCCTGATCGGTCGTGAAGAAGACGAGCTCATTGAAACCTGACTGTATCTCTGGTGCTGAGATGCAGATCAATTTGCCGTCCGGAAACCTTGGATCGTTGACGATCTCGACCGGATCAGCATGTATGTGTCCATGCAGGTAGACGATAGGCTTGTTGCCCTGCAGCAGCTGAGTTCTGACAAATCCGCTGTTGAGCATCTCCGCGTATGGCGTAATGCGCGGAGTCTTTTGTGGCAGCAGATTGTGATGGCCGATTATGATGCCGTAACGCATGTCGGGCTGCTGGAGCAATTCCTGTAGGCCTGCAAGCATCTCACGCGAGATGTATGGCGTGTCCATCTGACCGTAATACTCGTCGTCGGACGCCTCCTTGTCTGGATCGCTGGGAGGTGTCGCGGGCGAATGTCCCGAGATGTCCGGCGAGCCGAGATCTAGAGGCTCTGTAGAAGGACTGAGTGCCTCGAGACGATCACGAAGGAACGCGGGAAGGTTTTGAAGCTCCCAACTGCCTATCGCTGTGTTGACGAGGATGAAGTTTGCGCCTGCGGATCCTGTCGGAAGTCTGAAGTGCACGGGTTGGTCCACGGGAACGGTCTGCCAACCCAAGCGGGCGGCTAAACTCGCCATTTCGCTGAATTTCTCAGTCGGTCCAAGTTCGCGCGCGTCATCACGGTTCACATCGTGATTTCCCGGTACGAATATCAACGGAAGCGCCTTTGAACTGCGTCCCTGTGCGCGGCAGAGCAACGTGAAATGCTGGAATGCCGAAGCAATGAAGGTCTTGTCGCCACGGCTCGTGAAATCCCCCATGAAGGCGATCGAATCCAAGGGCTTCGAAGTCGTCAGCCGCCGAAGTTTCGTCAAGACGGCACGCAGCGAAGACGCGCGTAGCTTCTGCGTTATTTTCGGAGCGAACTTGCTATCCTTGGCATCGATGTTGCTAGAGGAAGGATGCCAGTCCGGATAGTGAATATCGCCTACTTGAAGGATTCGCACCCGCCGCATAACTCGCCCCCCTGCCGAGAGCCATAGACTAATCCGTTCGCTTTTGCCAAGCGCGAACGATCATCCGCAGTGTCCTTAACGAGGTAGCCTGCACTTTTCGAGAATTGCCACGGCGGCTATTTTTCGGCTGTGAAGCACACGAGACCCGTGACGTGAGACCCAGTTGCTCAATGCCCAGTTGCTCAATGAGCTTTCTTACGAATAAGGGAGAATTTCCGCGGCCGGACTATCTCTGAGCGAGCGTGCATGACTGCCAACGGAAGGTCTTGCACGCACCCTTGCGATCTTGAGCAATGGTCGCCATGACTTTCTTCTTGCAGGCTTTTGAGTGGCCCAGCCTGCGATCACCAGACCCCACCGATTCTAAAGAGCGTGGCAGATGGGATAGTCGAGGTTGCCCGTGCACAGTCACGCTCAGGGCTTGCGCCGCCCAGAGGACACGCTGAAAAGGCAGATTGGGGCGCAAGCACGCCATTCACGAGAGGTTCGACATGAAGACCATGCAAGAAAAAGACATTCCGGCATTCGTACAAGCAGTTGTGGACGCCGGCTGCAAAATTTGCGCGATTGGCAACTTGGGATACGTCTTTGGCGATGCTGATTTCACGCCAGCGCAACGGAGGGCCGTCGAGCCACAGCTGCGTAGGATTGCTGAAATCTACGGCGAACGCGATCATCTCATGAACGAGATAGCTGTATATCTGCGGTCGATCGGACGCCATGTCGAGGTTGAGCCGAAGACAGGTATTTCCTGATGGCCGTGATCGCGAGAAGCCGTCTTCCAACCTCTGAATCCTAAAGGAGGTGACCCCCAAGGCCGTTCGTCACCTTCGACCAGAATAACCACATCCGTGACCGCCTGAGCTACTTGGTCGATACGCGCACATGGCCAATACAGTTTCTCCATCCTTCACGAAGCGAATGAGGCTTTGGCCATTCAGCCCCGGTCTACGGGGCGTGACTTGTCCCCGATGCATGCGCGAGCTCTCCGCCCGGCTGGCCGCCGGTCGTCGCCACCGGCCGAAGGCGCCCGAATGCGCTTGACAAGATAGCGTCAGCCCGTTCAACCTAAGGCATTCACCAGGGGAGTCCCGGCAAGGGGCTGAGATACTGCTGGCTTTCGCGGCGCAGTGACCCGTTGAACCTGATCCAGTTCATACTGGCGTAGGGACGGTGCAAGCGCTTTGCGGGAGTTTACGCCCGAGGTCCTGTTGCAGCAGGTCTACAGAAGCGTCTTTTCATCCTTCCGGCACAGAACTGGGTCTCCAATGCATGAGCAAAGGAGCCTCACGATGAATGCCCTCACCCCCGCCGTATCGACGGGACCACTGCCCGCCTCGCGGAAAATCCACAAGCCCGGCGTCCTCTACCCGCAGATCAGGGTGCCGATGCGCGAGATTTCCGTCCATCCGACGGCCGGCGAACCGCCCGTCACCGTCTACGATCCGTCCGGCCCCTACACCGATCCATCAGTCGAAACCAGCATCGAAAAAGGCCTTGCCCGGCTTCGCCACGAATGGGTCACGGCGCGTGGCGATGTCGAAGCCTATGACGGCCGCCACGTCCGGCCGGAAGACAATGGATTCGCCACCGGCGAGCGCCTGACACCGGAATTTCCGATACGCAATCGGCCGCTCAAGGCCAAGCAGGGCAAGGCGGTGACCCAACTTGCCTATGCGCGCGCCGGCATCATCACGCCAGAAATGGAGTTCGTAGCCATCCGCGAGAATCTCGGCCGCGAGGTGATGCGCGGCAAGCTGCAACGCGACGGCGAAGCCTTCGGCGCGGCGATCCCAGATTTCGTCACACCCGAATTCGTGCGCGACGAGGTGGCGCGCGGGCGCGCAATCATTCCCGCCAACATCAATCATCCCGAGAGCGAGCCGATGATCATCGGTCGCAATTTTCTGGTCAAGATCAACGCCAACATCGGTAACTCGGCTGTCACATCGTCGATGGCCGAAGAGGTCGAAAAAATGGTCTGGGCTATCCGCTGGGGCGCGGACACGGTGATGGACCTGTCGACCGGCCGCAACATCCACAACATCCGCGACTGGATCGTGCGCAATGCGCCGGTGCCGATCGGTACGGTGCCGCTCTATCAGGCGCTGGAAAAGGTCAACGGCATCGCCGAGGATCTGAACTGGGAGGTCTACCGCGACACGCTGATCGAGCAGGCCGAGCAAGGCGTCGACTATTTCACCATCCACGCCGGCGTGCGGCTGCACTACATCCCGCTGACCGTCGACCGGGTCACGGGCATCGTCTCGCGCGGCGGCTCGATCATGGCCAAATGGTGCCTGCACCATCACCGGGAGAGCTTCCTCTACGAGCATTTCGAGGAGATCTGCGACATCGCCAGAGCCTATGACGTCTCCTTCTCGCTCGGCGACGGCCTTCGTCCCGGTTCAATCGCCGATGCGAACGACGCGGCGCAATTCGCCGAACTGGAAACACTTGGAGAACTCACCAAGATTGCCTGGGCAAAGGACTGCCAGGTGATGATCGAAGGCCCGGGCCATGTCCCCATGCACAAGATCAAGCAGAACATGGACAAGCAGCTCGCAGTGTGCGGTGAGGCGCCGTTCTACACGTTGGGGCCGCTGACGACCGACATCGCGCCGGGCTATGACCACATCACCTCAGGGATAGGTGCCGCCATGATAGGCTGGTTCGGCACCGCAATGCTTTGCTACGTCACGCCGAAAGAGCATCTCGGCCTTCCCGACCGCAACGACGTCAAGATTGGCGTGATCACCTACAAGATAGCCGCCCATGCAGCCGATCTGGCGAAGGGCCATCCGGCAGCGAAAACCAGGGATGATGCCCTTTCGCGCGCGCGCTTCGAGTTCCGCTGGGAGGACCAGTTCAACCTGTCGCTCGACCCCGAAACCGCACGGTCCTTCCACGACCAGACCTTGCCCAAGGAGGCGCACAAGCTGGCACATTTTTGTTCGATGTGCGGGCCGAAATTCTGCTCCATGCGCATTTCCCACGACATCCGTGCCGAGGCCCAGAAGGAAGGCATGGCGGCAATGGCGGCAAAATACCGGGAGGGCGGCGATCTCTACATGCAGGCGGACGAGACTGGCGTACCGGTCGTGCCAGAGGCTCCCAAACCATCATGAGGGTGCTCGTCAAAGGGGCCGGCGTTGCCGGCCTCACCGTCGCTTTCGAACTCGCCGCCCGCGGCGCGACGGTCACCGTCGCCGAGATGCGGCATGGCCTTGGTGGCAACGCGTCGTGGTTCGCCGGCGGCATGCTGGCGCCATGGTGCGAGCGCGAAAGCGCGGAGCAGCCGGTGCTGGATCTCGGACGCGATGCTGCCGACTGGTGGGATGCGGTGCTGTCGGGTCAGGTGACACGGGCCGGGACATTGGTCGTGGCCGCGCCGCGTGATGCCGGTGAGCTTGACCGGTTCGCCAGTCGCACGTCAGGGCATCGGCGCGTCGATGAAAACGAAATTGCGCTCCTGGAACCCGACCTCGCCGGCCGCTTCCGGCGTGGATTGCTCTTCCCCGACGAGGCTCACCTCGACCCACGCCCGGCGATGGCGGCACTTCATGACAAGCTTGCGACCATGGGTGTCAAATTCCACTTCGGCTGCGACGCCCGGCCTGTTTCGGGATTCGCCCGTCAGATAGACTGCATGGGAATGGCAGCGGCCGATGACAGGCTGCGCGGTGTTCGCGGCGAAATGCTGATCCTTCGCACGCCTGATGTCTCGCTGTCGCGGCCGGTCCGTTTGCTTCATCCACGCTTTCCGCTTTATGCCGTGCCGCGCACCGATCACCGTTTCATGATCGGAGCGACGATGATTGAAAGCCAGAGCGCCGGACCGGTGACGGCGCGTTCCATGATGGAGCTGCTGGGCGCCGCCCATGCCCTCCATCCGGCCTTTGGTGAGGCCGAGATCGTTGAAACCGGTGTGGGTGTCCGTCCGGCATTTCCCGACAATTTGCCACGCGTCGAAACAGACGGTGAGATCATCGCGATCAACGGTCTTTATCGTCACGGTTTTCTCCTCGCCCCCGCCATGGCGCGCCAGGCTGCCGACCTGGTTTTCAGTCAAGACAGAACCAAGGAGCATGCTCATGAAACTGATGGTCAACGGCGAGGCGCGTGAGATTGCCGCCACCACGCTGGCCGAGTTGCTTGCCGCGCTCGACTATGAGGGCGATTGGCTCGCCACCGCCGTCAACAGCGACCTCGTGCACAAAGCCAACCGCGCGGAGTTCCAGTTGAGCGACGGCGACCGGATCGAAATCCTCTCGCCCATGCAGGGCGGCTAGCATGTTGGAGCTTTATGGAACCGAGCTTTCGTCGCGCCTGCTTCTCGGCACGGCTCAGTATCCTTCGCCGGCCATCCTTGCCGATGCAGTCAAGGCATCGGGCACGTCGGTGGTGACCGTCTCGTTGCGGCGTGAGATGGCGGGCGGTAGGGCCGGCGAACAATTCTGGTCGTTGATCCGCTCGCTGGGCGCCAGAACCCTGCCCAATACCGCCGGCTGCCTCTCCGTCAAGGAAGCCGTCACCACCGCGAAAATGGCGCGCGAGGTCTTCGGCACCAACTGGATCAAGCTCGAAGTGATCGGCAATCACGACACGCTACAGCCGGATGTGTTCGGTCTGGTTGAAGCCGCCCGCATCCTGTGCGAGGACGGCTTTGCGGTATTCCCCTATACCACCGACGATCTCGTTGTCGCCGAGCGGCTGCTGGAAGCGGGCTGCAAGGTCCTGATGCCGTGGTGCGCACCGATCGGTTCCGCCTTGGGACCGGTCAACATGACGGCGCTGCGCTCGATGCGCGGATATTTCCCTGGCGTCCCGCTGATTGTGGATGCGGGGCTCGGACGGCCGTCGCACGCGGCCACCGTCATGGAACTCGGCTTTGACGCCGTGCTCCTGAACACAGCGGTCGCCAAGGCGGCAGATCCGGTCGGCATGGCGCGTGCTTTCGGTAAGGCGGTCGACGCCGGTCGTGAGGCGTTCAGTTCGGGAATGCTCGAACCGCGCGACGTCGCCGTGCCATCGACACCGATGGTCGGCAGGGCCGTTTTTTCATGAAGCTCGATCCCTTCTACCTGATCGTCGACAGCGCCGCCTGGATCGAAAGGTTGGCGCCGCTCGGCGTCAAGCTGATTCAGCTTCGCATCAAAACCATGGATGAAACCGGGCTGCGCGCGGAGATCCGCAAGTCGAAGGCCTGGTGTGTCCAACACAAAAGCCAGCTCATCATCAATGATTATTGGCGCCTGGCAATCGAGGAAGGCTGCGATTTCGTGCATCTGGGCCAGGAGGATTTGCAAACGGCCGACCTCTCGAGGATACGGGCAGCGGGCGTCAGGCTCGGATTGAGCACGCATGATCATGTCGAGCTGGAAACGGCCATGTTTGCCGAGCCCGACTATGTCGCGCTCGGTCCGATCTATCCCACCACTTTGAAGAAAATGAAGTGGGCACCGCAAGGGCTAGAGCGGATCAGCGAGTGGAAGCGGCGGGTGGCGCCGATCCCATTGGTCGCCATCGGCGGCCTCAACCCCGACCGCCTCGACGGCGTCTTTGAGGCCGGCGCCAACAGCGCCGCAGTGGTCACGGACATCACGTTGAGCTTCGACCCCGAAGCGCGCACGCGAGAATGGATCGAAAAGACGGACCGATGGCGATGAGACGAGAACCGCATGTGCTTGTCGTTGGCGGATCAGATTCCAGCGGGGGTGCTGGAATAGCACGCGACATCGAGACGATCTCTGCCGTTGGCGTGCGCACCTGTCTCGCCGTCACAGCGCTAACGGTGCAAACGCACGACGCCGTGATCGAAATCCATCATTCGCCACCCAGCATGGTGGCCAATCAGATGTGTGCCGCGCTACAGGCCAACGACGTAGCCACAATCAAGATCGGCATGCTGGCGACTGCCAAGATCATTGTTGCCGTTGCCGCAGTGCTGCGCAAATTTCCGCAAGTGCCGGCAGTACTCGACCCTGTGCTGGCCTCCACCTCAGGCCGCGCACTTCTGGAAGCAGGCGCTATCGCTGCCATGAAGCGCGATTTGATGCCGCTTTGCTGCATTGTCACGCCCAACCTTCCTGAACTGGCGCTCCTTACTGGTTCCGAACCGGCTTCGGATGAGGACGGTGCGCTCCAACAAGGACAAAGACTGCAGGCCGTCGGCCCTCAGGCCCTGCTGATCAAGGGTGGGCACGCGTCGGGTCCCCGATCGGCCGATATTCTGTTACGCTCCGATCATGAACCCATCCACTTCGACACGCCGCGCCTTGCTATATCGATGCGCGGAACAGGTTGCATGCTGGCCAGCGCGATTGCGGCGCATCTGGCGAAGGCGAAGTCGCTCGAAGATAGCGTGCGCGAAGGCAAGCTGTTTGTGTTCGAGAAGCTTCAGAAATGCCGGCTGAATAATCACAACGTTCTGCGTCCAGCCAAGCAGACCCATTTTCCAGAATTTTTCCAGTAGCGAGACTGGAGGGCTACTGCTTCTCTATGCCATCCTTACAACGCGTTGAGTTCCACTGTGCCGTCCAGAATTATCTGTCGTTGTCCAGAATTAAGCCGGGCTTAGAACTGAAACGAACCCGCCGAAAGGTACGAGCGGCCCTCACTCGATAAGGGTTACCAAACCTATTCCTGTGGGCTACCAATCCGCGTGGTGGGTGGCCTTAGGTTACCAATCAGTGTGGCGTCCGGAATTATCTGCCTCTCTCCGGAATTAAGCCGAGATTAGAAGATCGGTGCGGTATTGCGCCCGGTCAAACCGTGTCGATTTGCGGCGTAGCCGACGTGTCTCACGCTTGGCGGCGTCGCACGCTGGTCCCGATTGTCGCCCGAATATCTGCCTACCGGCGACAGTGAATGCGCCAAGCTAGACCTTCGTCGATAGGGCGGCTCCGGTTTACCAATCCTGTCGTCCTAGGTTGACCAATCCGTTGTCGACCGTGAGCGGGTTTACCAATAAGGGCGGCTATATTCTGCGCAAACCCAATCACCTGATGCCAATCCAGAATTAATCGTCATTAAGGGCATTGGTAAACTCAGTCTGAAACCCCACCCTTAGCCAGAAAACTCTCCTGTTTTCAATCGCATAGCCCGCCCGCCAGCAACCGATAATTCGGGACCGGTAAACCCGTGAAAGGCCCAATAATTCCGGACGTCACACCAGTCTGCCCTTTTATGCGACTTTTCGAGCACAGACCGGGAACATCTGACCGTTTCCATTCATCGCCCAAGGCCGGTTTAGCGCTGGAAAAGCCAAAGTGCGGGAGTAAGAATGGCCGCAACGGGGCCGGAAGCCGTCGGTCAGCTTTCGGGGAGTGATCCCGGTAAGTTCGCAACTCATTCGCTTCTTTTCTGCAGTCCCCGCCATTACGAGTTGGCGGTGTCGGTCGCCGAGGGGATCAACGCCATTACTGCGGCTAGTTCGGCCCTCCGGACGAGGAATGGCATGCGCGTCGTCCCATAGTGCTTGGCAAGATGGAAGCGGTGCATGCCTCCTACGATGTGAACTTGGCCTTGGTACTCGCCGAGCAAAGGCGGTGTGACACCGCGGCCATGCAGCCATCGGTAGGCGATCCCACAGCTCTTGCTCTTGTAACGTTGATGCCAAGGACCCTTGTCCCTGCTGGCGGCGTAGGTAAGCCTGCCGCCAACGTCAGTGACATCAGCGTCGATAAGAATGAAATCCGTCGAAGCGTGGTCGCTGGGATCATCGCCGTCGAACGCGAGATAGAAGTTTGCAGGATCGCAGTCCCATATCGCAGTCAGTGCAACCGGAATGTTCTTTCTTCCTTTGCACCAGATGTCGACCTTGCGTTTCTCCTGAGCGCGGGCGACCTCGAAGGCTTCGTCTAGTTTTCCTTCCGCGACATCCATGGCTGTGATGACGTTCAAGCCAAGGGCCGTCAGACGGTTGATCTCGTCCACGTTCGCCATGCCTTCTCCTCTGGCAGCAGATTATTATCCACCGTTGGAAGATGCGGCGGCAATCCAAGCCTGAGGCACGAGGGCCTGTCCACGCCATTCCTCAATCAACTTGACTCCGGGAAGCTTGCCCCAGACGTCCTCATCTGCATGATCCAGCACGATGATCTGGAGGCGACCTTTCGCGGCCATGACCTCAGCGCCTAGGAGCGCAAAGACCTTCCTGACGGCGACCACGTCCTGATCCCTCCACGCGATGAGGTCGGGGCCCTCGTCGCCCGCCGCCCGCTTAGGAAAATAGACTTGGCTAGGTTGGTCGAAGATCAGCTGACCAGGGACTGGGTGATGAGGTTCGGCCAGGAAGTAGTGCTGCAGCGCAAGCATTAGTGCGACGTGATACGCGAGCCAATTGGCGCCGCTGCCAATCTCCCACAGGTAGTCCTCACGCGTTCCCCTAGTCACCTTGACGGTCAGGTCTTCAATCAACAGCCTAATCGGGGCCTCGGGCCACTCCGCGTCAAGCTGCGGAATCAGCCGATTGGCATGATGGGAGACTTGGTGCAACGCGTTGAATAGCTTGCGCTGGATGTCGGCCTCGGAGATCGTCTTTTGCAGCGTTGCAATATCGGCCTGCAGCGAGGTGAGTTCCTGCCGCAAATCCGACGACTGGTCGGCGCGGTCGTAGACGTGCAACGCCTGCTCCAATCGACCGAGGAAGCGCTCAAGCCTATCGAAGCGATTGGCCTCGTCTCGGGCGACGTCAGAGTCCCGTTCCAGCACCGCTATCTCGCTACGGACATCGTTCAACTCAGATAGGACCGCTTCAGCGGCGCCGCGCTGGCGCAGGATTTCCTTGTCAAGCGTGTTAGACATCGCAGGGTGGGTCCGCAGTCGGATCTCCAGACCGCCGAGGTTGTCGCAAAGGGCCAAGACCTTCTCGCGGCCGCCGTCCCCGAGTGCGACCAACGGATCGGCGAACTCGTCGGCCAAGTCCCTCAGCCACGTGGAAAGGTCCAAGCGGTCACGTTGGATGCGCATGGCGTCGCCGTACGCCTCGCTGCTCTCCACCAGACGGCGCAGTTCGTTCAGGCGCTGACGATGCTCGGTAAGTCGCGCGGCGATTTCAGTTTCCGACGCACGAAGGGTTTCCAGACGCGTCAGCACCACATCGATGCCGGCCAGGCTTGGTCGAGCAAGACTTGAGTTGCTGTTCGACACGCGCCGAAGCAGGTCAACAACGTCACTCCAGTCCTTCGGCACTTCAGTGGAGGAATCGACTAGGCCAAGTTCGACTGCCTGACGCAGCCACGCCTCCGCCTCCGCCCGCCAAGCGCCAGTTGCCGACACGATCGCGCGTAGCTCAGCCTCCTTCCGGCGGAGGTTGCGCTGGAGCCGATCGATCTCAAACCGCGCCTGGAGAATCTTTGCCGTGACCGCGCCCAGAACGTACGGGAAGATGGTCTTTAGCTTCTCCCGCTGTTCCGTCGTATCGGCCTTGAAAAACATCACGTCGGGATTGGCGATCACGTTCTGAGGTTGGAACGTGAAGGCCATGAGGTCGCGGAAGCTTGGCCTTTGCTTGAATCCATTCTCTGTACCTGGTTCGAAGTCGAGGTCAGTCAGTCCTGCCAGGCGGTTCATCGCGCGCTTGACCGTGTCGACATTGGTGGTCTTGTCGGTGATCGTCTCCGGAATTTCGACCTGTGCGCCCTCCAGCAGCACCATGTCGCCTGTGCTCTGTTGGTCCCCCGGTTCGCGTCGCGCCAAGAGCTTTTCGCCCTCCAGCGTCTCGATCAGAATGCCGAACCAGCTGCAGTTCTCGCGGATTACGCCCACCGGAATCGCGCATTTCTCCGAGCCCAGACAGTAATCAACAATAGGGATAACGGCGGACTTCCCGGTCTTCGACGCGCCGCTGATGACGTTGACGAC
>NZ_RZRA01000190.1:0-7065 GCF_003998945.1 Mesorhizobium sp. M7A.F.Ca.CA.003.01.2.1
GTCGACATGGCTCTCGGCGGCAAGGTTCATGACGATGTCGATATCGTCGCGCCGGAGGATGTCGAGCACGGCCCTTTCGTCGCAGATATCGGCCTGCGCGAAGCGATAATTGTGTGCGTTCTCGATCGGCCGCAGCGAGGCCAGGTTTCCCGCATAGGTCAGCTTGTCGAGATTGGTCACCCGATAGGCCGGGTTGGCGCATAGATGCCGGCATACCGCCGAACCGATAAAGCCAGCACCGCCCGTCACCAGAAAATTCATGCCGCTGTCCTCAAATAACCCATCAGGCGAACACCTCGGCGGCAGCCAGCAGCGGCGCCTTCAGGTCCTTGTCCGAGAGCTGGAACCCGCCGGTCAATGACGGCCATTCGATGCCGATGGCGGGATCGTCGAAACGGATCGACCGGTCATGCGCCTGCGAATAGGTATCGGTCACCTTATACAGGACCTCGGTGTCGGGCACGAGCGTCACGAAGCCGTGCGCGAAGCCTTTCGGCACCAGAATCTGGTTGCCCTTTTCGGCCGACACTTCGAGAGCGACCCATTTTCCGAAAGTTTTGGAGCTGCGGCGAATGTCGACCGCAACGTCGAGAATGCTGCCCCGGATGACGCGCAGCAGCTTGTCCTGGGCGCGCGGCGCAAGCTGATAATGAAGCCCTCGCAAGACGCCCGCCGCGGCGGAATAAGAATGATTGTCCTGCACGAAAGCCAAGTCTATGCCGGCCTGCGAAAAGCGCTCGGCATTGTAGGTTTCGACGAAGAAGCCGCGCGCGTCGCCATGTCGCTTCGGAACGATTTCCAGAACGCCATCGATGCCAAGGGGCCTGACTTCCAGCACCTAGGCCTCCGACAGGTCGACGACACGCCGGCGCAGATAGGCGGCATATTCGTTCTTGCCCAGGTGATCGGCGCGACGCAGAACCTGGTCCACAGTCAGCCAACCCTGTTCAAAGGCTATCTCTTCGGGACAGGCGACCTTGATGCCCTGGCGGTGCTCGATGGTGCGCACGAAGGACGAGGCCTCATGCAGGCTGTCATGGGTGCCGGTGTCGAGCCAGGCATAGCCGCGCCCCAACCGATGCACATGCAACTGGCCGCGCTCAAGGTAGACGTTGTTGACCGCCGTGATCTCGAGCTCACCGCGCGCCGAGGGACGGATGGCAGGGGCGATGTCGACGACATCGTTGTCATAGAAGTAGAGACCGGTGACCGCCCAGTTGGATTTCGGCACCTGCGGCTTTTCCTCGATCGTCAGCGCCGTTCCCGTGGCCTTGTCGAAGGAAACCACGCCATAACGCTGGGGATCCTCGACATGATAGGCGAACACCGAAGCGCCCTTTTCGCGCGAGGCAGCGTCGCGGCAAAGCTGCGACAGCCCATCGCCGAAATAGATGTTGTCGCCGAGGATCATCGACACGTTGTCCTTGCCGATAAAATTGCGGCCGATGATGAAGGCTTCCGCCAGCCCGTTGGGCTGCGGCTGCTCGGCATAGGACAGGTCGAGCCCGAACTCCGATCCATCGCCAAGCAGATCGCGAAAAACCGGCAGGTCACGCGGCGTCGAAATGATCAGAATCTCTCGGATACCCGCGAGCATCAGAACGCTCAGCGGATAATAGATCATCGGCTTGTCGTATATCGGCAGAATTTGCTTAGAGACTGCTAATGTTAGTGGATAAAGACGCGTTCCACTGCCTCCAGCAAGGATAATTCCTTTCAAGAAGCTCTCCTTGACATGCCTGAACCCCCCGGCCCTAGCCGCCCGTGCTTAGGTTCCATGCACTGGCTTGTCAATCTCGGCGTTCGTCAAATGACTGGGTCACGATCCGGCGCCAATCCATGGCCAATTCAGGCGACGCATTGCTATCGTCTTGCCAGGGCCGGCCTGACGGGAACAAGCAGATTGTCATCATGGGCGGCGGTCGACTCGCCTCTCTGGCTCAGCCGCTCAGCAAGTCCCTTGTGAAAGATAACGCCATTCATATAGGCGAAGGTCATCGCCAGTGCCGCCGTTCGCAAGGGATAATCGACCAGAGAATGAACGAGCAGAAACGATACTGAGAGAAACGCCATTTTCTGCAGCGGATCTCGCCGTGCCGTAACGGAAAACGCAAAAAGCAATATCGCGTAAGCTGCGACCAGAAAGACAACAGGAGCGCCACCTTCAAGTGCCAATTCCAGATAATCATTGTGGGCGTGATTGACGTAGGGCTTGAAGATCATCTCTCCCTTTTCGTAAATCTGATAGACCTTCGGAAAACTCCCAAAGCCGACGCCCGTCGCCCAGTTCTCTTCAATTCCCGCGATCGTCGTGCGGGCAAATTCGGCCCGTCCAAAGGCCGGGTCAACCACTTCCGCATCGATCTTCGTCCACGCCCCCGATCGTGTAGAGTGAAAGCCCGATGAAGACAGCGGGTATTCCATACCCGCCCAGCCTCGAGCGCGCGGACAGAAAGACGACTGATACCATGGTGATCGCCAGCCCTATCAGAATACCGGCGCGCGAACCGGCGGCCAGAAGCAACAGCAGCAGCGTTATCAAGCCGAGCGACCCGGACAGAAGGTGCCCGCGAAACAGGCCGTAGTAGACAACGAAGGGGATGGAGACGAAGAGCAAAGCTGAAAAATGGTTCTGGTTGGCAAACAGTCCCGCATTGATCGTGAACGGCAACAAACCCTGTATGGCAACCGTATCGGAGAGTGAATACTGGATCGCCGCAGCCAATCCGTTACAGATGACACCCATGAAAAAGAAGGGCAGAAGGCCGTAGACCTGATCTGGGCGCAAGCGGGTGACGCTCAGAAAGAATGCAGCCATCGCCACGAAATACAACAGACACTCGATCGTACGTCCCACGCCGACACTGACGAAACGCAGCCCGGTTTCACCGCTCAGCCACGGATTTGCAAGTAGAACCTCAGGCCGCAATCCGCTCAACAGGGCGGCAGGCAGCGGCACGATTTGAAAACAGAACACGGCCCCTTTGAATTCGTCGATCTCCGAGACCAAAGCAAGGGTTTCAGGGGTGATTTGCAGGAAACCGATCTTCATGGCCATACCTAAAAAAATACCCAAAAATACCCAATAGCTCAAGAATCGACCTTACCCAATAAAGCACTCCCGGCGCCTTGTATGGGAAACGCCCAGTCACAAGGCAAACGGATTAGAGAGTGGATTCGACAACAAAATTCAAAAGGTGCATGATGGGTTTGGTGTCGGGGGATACCTTCATGAATTGGCGTTGGTTTTCGACCGCAACAGTTGTTGCGTTCATCTCAGGCTGCACTGCCGACTATTTGAATAATTATGACTCGGTGACGCTCGCTGCCGGCGATGCGAACCGCTCAAATATGCTTTTGCAAACTGTCGATCCGTTCAATCCGAATAGCCAAAACACGCGTATTGAAGGCGACGGAGCGCGCGCGGTGGCAGTCTTCAACGGATACCGAGGTGCGACCCGAGCCCGTAGCGCTGATTTGGACTGTGCAGGCGGCAGCGGAAACAATGCAGTGGTTGCCCCTGGGGTGCAGATCACAGGCTCTGATCCTAACGGGCTCGATGGTGATCGCGACGGCATTGGGTGCGAGGGAAAATAGGTTGTCTCGAACAAGGAAAGGAGGGCTAGGCTGGCTCGCAGTCATTGCGTTGGCCGCGTATTATTATCCCGTTCCGTACCAGAGACCGGGCATTACCTCGCCAAATCCAAAGGCCACCGTTGAGATCAGACCGGAGGCCAGCAATCTCACCCAGAGCGTTACACGGCAGGTCGAGGAACCGGCCGCACCCAGTCAGCAAACCAACGGGGAAGTGCTTCAAGGCCGCGCATCGGCAGTTGATGGCGATACAATTGAGATCAATGGGACGCGCGTTCGGTTCAACGGCATCGACGCACCCGAGTATGATCAACAGTGCGAGGATGCGAAGCACTTTCGGTATTCATGTGGATGGCAGGCCAAAACTTCCCTCGAAAAATTCATGGCTAAATCGAAGCCCTTACGATGCGAGTTTGTCACTTGGGATCAATACGGACGCTTCGTTGGCAATTGCTACCGGGCGGACGGAGCCGACGTGGCGGCCTGGCTCGTCAAGAATGGGCTGGCCCTCGACTGGCCCAAATACAGCCATGGCGGCTATGCATCCCAACAAGCGGTCGCCAAGGCTGCCAAGCTCGGCCTGTGGAAAGGCTTCTTCGAAGACCCATGGACGTGGCGCGCCGAGCACGCCGAAGATACGCAGCCCGCGGCCAATCAGCCTCTCGGTATCATAGGCCGTCAGGCTCAGTCACAAGGCTATTCGTGCGAGCCTCGCCGTAAATGCTCTCAGATAAGCTCTTGCGCTGAAGCCCAATGGTATCTCAGCAACTGCTCATGGGGCGGCAGGCTGGATCGCGATAGTGACGGGATTGCGTGCGAAACGCTTTGCTAAATACCGAGAACGACGGAGGACTGGTCAGTGGCCCAACAGTCGAGAAATTCCGGTTTGGAGCCCCTCTTTCTCTCTTTTGGTCGGTACGGGTACACTGGTTTGATCCTACGGTGATCTATTACCGGGGCTAGTCGCAACAGGATATCCCCGTTGGGGCTTGCTGATCGGTTCGCTGCTAGGCACATTCACCGCATGTGCAATCTCTACAACATCACCACGTCACAAGAGGCGGTCCGCCAGTGGACCCGGACTTTGCGGGACATCCTAGGCAACCTTGAACCGTCCGTTGACATCTATCCCAACCAGCCCGGCCCAGTGGTGCGTAACGCCCCTGAAGGCCGTGAGCTAGCCAATCTCCTGTGGGGAATGCCGACGCCGGCCGAGCGCGTCAAGGGCAAGGCTGACTACGGCACTACCAACATTCGCAACCCGCAGTACAGCCATTGGCAACAGTATGTCGGCGTCGAGAACCGTTGCGTGGTGCCGGTAACAAGCTTCGCAGAGCCCAGCCCAACTCCCGGCGATAAAGACCGCGAGACAGGCATTCAGCGGAACTATTGGTTCGCGCTCAATGAGGACCGCCCGTTATTCTTCTTCGCTGGCCTCTGGACGCCATGGCATGGGGTCCGCAAGGTAAAGGACGGCCCCGGCGATTTCGAGCTTTACGGTTTCATGACGACCGCGCCCAATGCCCTCATCAAGCCGATCCATGAAAAAGCTATGCCGGTGATCCTGAGGACGCAAGAGGAAACAGAGACTTGGCTGACAGCGCCATGGTCGGAAGCGAAGCGGCTACAACGCACAGCGCCGGATGATGCTCTTGTGATTGTCGAGAAGCCTGCCACACAGATCAAGTTTCCCGAGCAGGCACCAGTACCGCCAAGCCAAGGCTCGTTGTTCTAGATGGCTGGCCTTCGGATACTCTCGGACGTTGCACCGGGCCTTGCGATTGCCATCTTTCTTACAATCTTGGTCGTGATGTTTTTTCGTCGTAAGCGGCGCTAAGCAAATCGGCGGCACGTGATTGAAATGTTGGGCTGTTAGCGCCAGTTATTCATCCCTCCAGATCACGCGTCGTACCATGCGGATTTCAACAAGTCGCCTCACGCGTATCTTCATGCCCTCCGATGCGCTTGGCAGCAGAATGTCCACATCAAGCTCGCGGCGTTTGCAGCGCTCGCAGCGCATGTGCCGGTCAACGTCCCAAAACGGAATGTCCCCCACCAATTTGGCGAGGTCCCCGGGGAGATAGTGGCGTGTAATGTTGCAGTTGATGCACCGGACACGGATTAGCTGACCAACCTCATGCGCTCGGCACAGGGTCTGGACAAGGCGGCGCGGTCGTCTGCTCTGTTCCGGCATAGCCAAAAATAGGAATGAGTTCCTCGCCGAGTCAATTCACTCTTGACATTTATGTTCCCTTTTTGTTCACTACGCCCATGCAGCGTATGGAGTAATGCCATGGATCGAATTGTGACACTGAACAGCCGCCAGGAGGCTGCCCTCCAGGCCCACGCCGAGGATTTCATTGCAGTCCACAAGGGTGATGTGATGAAAGCGCTCAAGGAAATGATCGTGCTCAACGGGCACCTTCAGGAACGACTTGACGCACTCACCCCGCAGCGCCGCGCGACGCGTTAGGAGTAGGCACCATGGGCACAATGCACTTCGACACCGAAGCCAAATCCGAACTGCACTCTGAAGCGGTGAAGCTGATCGCCCGCTACGACAGCCCTCTTGAGACCGTGAAGGCGCTCATGGCCTACAACTGTGAGCTTGAGACCCAGATACTCGCCATCGCCCATCGGCATCCGGGGATAGTTTCAATCGGGTACGATCCTACTCCGCCTGTGCTGGAGTGACCTTCAATGAGCCGCCTGATCTTTGCAGGAGAGCTTGAGAGCGCCGCCGACCAGATAGCGGACATATCCCGCGCCGACCTTCAAATTGTACTTCGTAGGGCCGCCCTGATGCTTAGAAACGTCGCCGGTGTCGATCTGGGCACGAGAACAGACGAATTACTTTTTGGAATCGCAGCGGAGATGGAAGTTTCCAAGTCCGATTTGATCAAAACGATCGTCAGCGACTGGCTAATTGCCAATGCTTATCTGCCTGTTCCGCTAGAGCTTGACGAAGGCAACGAGACACCATTTAAAATCTGAGCATGAAACCCGGCGTCTTCCGCTATGCCCGCGCAAAATACGCCTTGTACCACTCGACGAACCGCCCGACGCCCTCGGTCACTGTCGTCGTCGGGCGGTAGCCGACCGCCTGCTCCAGCGCCGAGGTGTCGGCGAAGGTATCGGGCACATCGCCGGGCTGCAGCGGCAAGAGTTCGACGATGGCTTTGCGGCCGAGCGCGTTTTCCAGCGCCTCGACATAGGCGGTCAACTTAACCGGGTTGTTGTTGCCGATGTTGAAGATGCGCCAGGGGGCGCTGCTTGTGGCCGGATCCGGACGGCTGGAGTCCCAGGCGGCATTGCCCGTGGCCGGGCTGTCGCTGGCACGGATCACGCCTTCGGCGATGTCGTCGACATAGGTGAAGTCGCGCGTGTGGTTGCCGTTGTTGAACAGTTTGATCGGCTCGCCAGCAAGGATGTTTTTGGTGAACAGGAACAGCGCCATGTCCGGGCGCCCCC
>NZ_RZRA01000191.1:0-7053 GCF_003998945.1 Mesorhizobium sp. M7A.F.Ca.CA.003.01.2.1
ATCATCCTCACCAACTCGTTCGGCGGCACCCGCCACCGGCTGAAGCTGCATCATGCGCAGGATCGCGTGCATGCGCTGAACCAGCGCGCCGCCGAGATCGCGCGCGCCGTCGCCGACAGAGCTGGCCGCAAGGTCATCGTCGCCGGTTCGGTCGGACCGACCGGCGAATTGCTGGTGCCGCTTGGCGCCATGACCTATGACGAGGCGGTCGACGCCTTCGCCGAGCAGATCGAGGGTCTCAAGGAAGGCGGCGCCGAAGTCGCCTGGATCGAGACGATGTCTGCTCCCGACGAGATCCGCGCCGCCGCCGAGGCTGCCATCCGCGTCGGCCTGCCCTACACCTATACCGGTTCCTTCGACACCGCCGGCCGCACCATGATGGGCCTGCTACCCAGGGATATCCACGGCGTCACCGACGGGCTGTCGCAGGCGCCGCTTGGCGTTGGCGCCAATTGCGGCGTCGGCGCGTCTGACATCCTGGCCTCGCTGCTCGACATGACCGAGGCGAAGCCGGAGGCAACGGTGATCGTCAAGGGCAATTGCGGCATTCCCGAATTCCGCGGCACCGAAATCCATTATTCCGGCACACCCGAACTGATGGCCGACTATGTCAGGCTCGCCGTCGATGGCGGCGCCAAAATTATCGGCGGCTGCTGCGGCACCTCGTTCCAGCACCTTGCCGCCATGCGCAAGGCGCTCGACGCGCACACCAAGGCGGATCGTCCGACGGTTGCCGCGATCGTCGAGCGCATCGGCCCGATGCGCAACAAGGCGGCGACGGAAAATACCGCCGAGACCAGCGAAGCCCGCCGCGAGCGCCGCCGCAGCCGGGCCTGAGCTTATCGGTTTCGATTATTCGCTGTTGTCGGCGTAGCTCGACTGCGCCGACTTGAAGTCGACCACATTGTCGCTGTGCATCGTCATCAGCGCGCCGGATGAAACCGGATCGGTTATCTGCTCCAGCATGATGCGGAAGCGGTCGTTGGTCAGCGCCGACATGGCGGTGTGGCGCGCCTGCGCGACATCGTCACTGATACGCCTGGATTCCGATGATGGGGCCGATGAAACCGCCGAAGCATCTCGTGCCGGCGGTGTCGAGTTGGCGATAGTCCTGATCTGCAATTTCGGCTCCCTCAAGCCCGGTACACCTGTCCTGCGTAACAAGCAGGGGGTTGCGATCCGCTACCGGAAATGCCGCGCAATTTAACGACCTGGAGATTCTCCGAAAAAAGGCCGGCAAGGGAATGAACCCCTCGCCGGCATGCCTCACCCGCCCGCGGTCGGTTTCCCCTGTCAGAACGATCCCATCTGAAAGAAACCGGCCGTCATCACCCACTACCGATTACCGCCCAGCGCCGAGGCAAGGCGCACAAGCGAGAGGAACTCGGACCTGTACCCAAACGGGTCGGCTCCTCGAGCGGCAGTGGCGATCTCCATGATCTTGTCGTAACCGAACTTCGCGGTCGCATCCTCGTCGCGCAGCTTCTGGCCGAAGGCGGCGACCGCGACGGAGAAGCGCTGGTCGGTGCTGGCCTGGTCGAAAGACGAGATCTCGTTGGCCGAGGTCACCGGCGTGGTGATCAGCTTCGAGACGTCTTCATTCGGCAGCTTGTAGCGGATCTTGACGAAGGCATATTCGTCCGCATTGGCAACGCCGCCATTGTCCACCGACGCCTGGCCATAACGCAGCGCGTCGATCTGTTCGCCGCCGCTGCCCTTTGGCGTGATTTCATAGATCGCGGTGACGGAATGGCCCGAGCCGATATCGCCGGCATCGACGCGGTCATTGTTGAAATCCTCGCGGTTCAAGGCGCGGGTCTCGTAGCCGATCAGGCGATATTCCGAGACCTTGTTCGGATTGAACTCGACCTGGATCTTGACGTCCTTGGCGATGGTGAACAGCGTCGACGATGCATCTTCGACCAGCACCTTCTCGGCTTCGGCCAGCGTGTCGATATAGGCGGCGGTGCCGTTGCCGTTCTGGGCGATGGTCTGCATCATCTGGTCGTTCAGATTGCCGCGGCCGAAGCCGAACACCGACAGGAAGACACCGGTCTTGCGCTCTTTTTCGATCAGCCGCTTCAGATCGTCGTCGTCGCTCTGGCCGACATTGAAGTCGCCGTCGGTGGCGAGCATCACCCGGTTGACGCCGTCCTTGACGAAGGATTTCTGCGCCAGCCTGTAGGCTTCCTTGATGCCCGCCTCGCCGGCCGTGCTGCCGCCGGGCGTCAGATTGTCGATGGCACTGAGGATCTTGTCCTTTTGGGACGCCTTGGTCGGCTCCAGGACCGTGCCGGCGTCACCCGCATAGGTTACGATCGAGATCGTGTCGTCGGCCTTCAGCTTGCTGACCAGCAGCCGAAAAGCCGATTTGAGCAGCGGCAGCTTGTCCGGCTCGTCCATCGAGCCCGAGACATCGATCAGGAAGACCAGATTGGCCTTCGGCTGCTCGGTCGGCTTGACGTCAAAACCCTTGATGGCGACATGCATCAGCCTGGTATGCGTGTTCCACGGCGTCGGCATGACGCTGACGGTCGAGTTGAATGGTGTCGAGGCCGACTCCGGACCCTTCCAGTCATAGGGGAAGTAGTTGATCATCTCCTCGACGCGGACAGTATCGACCTGCGGCAGGGTGCCCTGCTTCAGCGAGCTGCGCACGAAGGAATAGGAGGCTGTGTCGACGTCGATCGAGAAGGTCGAGACCGGATCCTCGAGTGCCGCATGCACCGGATTGGTCTTGAAATCCTCGATGCGGTCGCGGTTTTCCGGTTGCGGCTGCATCTGGTCGGCCGGCAAGGTCGACGGCTGCTGCGGCGCCATCAGCTTGGACTCGGCCGGCATGCGGGCCCGCGACGTACTGGGCGCACTTACGGCGCCATCCAATGCGAATTCGCCTGTCGGTGCCGGTGGCGCAGGCTCGGCCAGCACACCGCGCTCCAGTGCATTCTGTTGTGCCGCGCCGGAAGCAACGGTCGATTCGGATTTCTGCGGCGAGGCCGGCGCCACAGGCGCATCGGTCGCGTCGCGGCTTTCCACATCGGCGTCGGCTTTCTTGTCCGTCTCCAGCCCGGTCGGAGCCGGCTTCGGCTCGGCGGTCGTCGGCTTGACGGTCGCCGGCTTGACGGTCGCCGGCTTGTCGGCCAGCGTCTCGGTGATTTTCTCGTCGCCGCCGAATTTCGGCGGCTGTTCCCTCAGCATATGGAAGGTGGCGTATCCGGCGATCGGCAGGGCGACGAGCCCGGCAAGAACCGGCGTGGCAATGAGTTTCTTTTGCATGATCTCGCTCCAGAGCTTTTGTGCTCGCTCTGTGAGACGAAGCCCGCCAACCGATCCTTGGGTAACGGCAGAAATATTTTCCTGATCGTATGCACGCAGGGCGGCTTCGAAAGCACGTGCCTTGGCATCCTTGGCGGGCGCCGGCGCTGCTATATCGCGCAGTCTGTTGAGTTCGTTGTCGTCAACCATGGTCACACTTCCCCGGCCGCGCGCATCAGCGTCTTCAGCCGTTTCTTCGCTTCATGGATGTGCCAGGAAACCGTCGTCTCCGAGATTGTCATCGCCTCGGCCGCGGCCGCATGGCTCAACCCTTCGCCATAGACCAGCAGCACCGCGTCGCGCTGCTTGTCCGGCAATCGCCGGACGGCCGCCCACAGCGCTTCGGCAGGGTCTTCCGGTTCGACCGACGCCTCGCCCGAGATCAGTGCATGGACGCCATAGGCCTCGGTCTTGACGGTCTCGCGGGCGGACTTTCGCATCACGTCGCGCGCGGCGTTCATCGTCACGGAATAGAGCCATGTGGTGAAGGCGCCGCCGCCGCGATAGTCGCGGATCGCTTTGCCCAGCCTGACGCAGACTTCCTGGGCGATGTCTTCGGCATCGGCCTTCCTGCCGCACCAGCGATAGGCGGCGCGATAGACGAAGTCATAGTGCCTTTCCAGCAATGTGCTGAAGGCCCTCCTGTCTCCGCCCTTCGCCCGCCCGATCAGTTCGGCGTCGGAGGCTTCGCTCTCATCCAGCATCATCGCCATCATTTGCCTGTTGGACGAAGGCTAATGGCTAATCCTTGGGGCAATGGAAAGATTTTTTTGGAAACCGCCGGATCGGGACCGTCAACACCCCCGCTTGACATATCCATATCTCGACAGTTATACGTAAATCAATAGCCACAGGGTTATCGATCCCGGATGACGAACGCTCACGATGTCCTCTTCAGAACGCTCTCCGATCCGACGCGTCGCGCGATCTTCGAGCGCCTGTGCCGGCAAGGCGAGCAGACGGTCGGCGCCCTGACGGCTCAGTCGGGGGTCTCTCAACCTGCGGTGTCGAAGCATCTCGGCGTGCTCAAGCAGGCCGGGCTGGTGCGCGATCGCCATCAAGGACGGCAGACCCATTACAGCGCCCAACTGGCAGCACTTTCCCCACTGACCGACTGGACGAACCAGATGAACGCGTTCTGGCAGAGCCGGTTCGACGATCTCGAAAATTTGCTCAAAAGAATCGACCAATGACCAACATTGCGACCGAAACGCGCTCTGTCATCGTCGAACGTGAGATCCCCTATCCGCCGGAAAAAATCTGGCGCGCGCTGACCCAACCGCATCTGATCGAGGAATGGCTGATGAAGAACGACTTCAAGCCAGTCGTGGACCACCGCTTCAAGCTGCGGAAGGAACCGCAACCTGACGTGAGCATCGTTGTGGACTGTCAGGTAACAGCCGTCGAGTTGAACAAGACACTGTCCTACACCTGGCAGGCCTATGGCCTTGAGAGTGTCGTCACCTGGACCCTCGTGCCGACCAGCACAGGCACCCGGTTGCGTATGGAACAGTCCGGCTTCCGGCCGGATCAGGAGCAGGCGTATCGGGGCGCGACGAGCGGGTGGCGACAGTACTTTGCAAATCTGAGTCAGGTCCTGGCGCGGATAGATTGAAACTCGCAGGTGCGGATCGGTGGCCCGCACCGGCTGTTTTGACAGGAGGAACTATTGGACTGGAACAAGTGGGTTCGGCAAATGCATCGCTGGCTGTCGATCATCTTTGCGCTGACCGTCATCGCCAACTTCGCCACCATGGCATTCAGGCAGCCTCCCGCCTGGGTGGTCTACTCGCCGCTCCTGCCGCTCCTCCTGCTGCTGCTCAGCGGCCTGTACATGTTCGTGCTGCCCTATGCCGCCAAGGGACGCGGCGTGCAGCGTGCCGGCGGGTAGGAGTGGGGCAGAGTGGCCAAGACGCAGGGACAATCGACCGAGGCCAAGGCTGCGCCAGTGCTGCTCTCCGGCGGCAACCCGCAAATCGCCAAGGGCGACGGCGACGCCCCGGTGCAGGCCTATATCGCTGCGATGCCGGACTGGAAGCGCGGCCTGGGCGAGCGCCTCGACGCGCTCATCGTGGGCAACGTGCCTGACGTCCGCAAGGCCGTGCGATGGAACTCACCCTTCTACGGCATCGAAGGCCAGGGCTGGTTCGCGAGTTTCCATGTATTCACCCACTATGTGAAGATGACCTTTTTCAGTGGCATCTCATTGCAACCGATCCCACCAGGCGGCACGGCCAAGAGCAAGGATGTGCGCTGGATCGACATCCGCGAAGACCGGTTCGACGAGGCGCAAATGGCGGAATGGATCAAGCAGGCCGCCGCCCTGCCCGGCTGGACCCCGTAGCGGCCACAGACGCAAGAATACGACAGAGGAGAAAGAGCGATGAAGATCAAGCTGACCAGCGTGTATGTGGACAACCAGGAAAACGCATTGCGCTTCTACACCGACGTGCTGGGCTTCACCAAGAAGGCCGATTTCAGCAACGGGCCCTATCGCTGGCTGACAGTGACCTCGGCTGAAGAGCCTGATGGAACCGAACTGCAGCTCGCGCTCAACGACAACCCGGCCGCCAAGGCCTATCAGGAAGCCATCTTCCAGCAGGGTCAGCCTGCGGTCATGTTCTTCACCGACGACGTCAAGGGCGACTACGAGCGCATCAAGGCGAAGGGTGGCGCGTTCACCGTGCCGCCGACCGAGGTGACCGGTTCAACCATCGCCCAGCTGAACGACAGCTGCGGCAACCTCGTTCAGATCACCCAACTGGCGCGCTGGTGACAGGCAGCGGTTGAACGCGTCGACGCACAGGAGACACCAAATGACCCCCTCGCAACAGATCGACCAGTTGATCGCCGGTCTCTCGGACTGGCGCGGCGAGACGCTCGCCGACATCCGCAAGACCATCCTTGCAGCCGACCCGGACATCATCGAGGAGTGGAAGTGGATGGGCAGCCCGGTATGGTGCTTCGACGGCAACATCGTGGTCGGCAACGCCCACAAGGACAAGGTGAAGCTGACCTTTTCCCATGGCGCCAGCCTGCCGGATCCCGACAGGCTGTTCAACAATGGTTTTGGCGGCAAGGTGTGGCGGGCTATCGATGTGTTCAAGGGCGACAGGCTCAATGAGAGCGCTTTGAAAGAGCTCGTCCGTGCCGCCATCGATTACAACAAGGCCAAAAAGAAGAAAAAGGCGCCGGCAGCTACTGGGGCGAAGCCACGGAAGTAAGTCTATGCTGCCTGGCCTGCCACCCAGCCAGACGACCATGCCCACTGGAAATTATAACCGCCCAGCCAACCCGTGACATCGACGACTTCGCCGATGAAAAACAGGCCCGGCACGGATTTCGCCTGCATCGTCTTCTGGTCCAGCCCGTTGGTGTCGACCCCGCCCAGTGTCACTTCGGCGGTGCGGTAGCCCTCAGAACCGGCAGGCTTGATGCGCCAGTCATTGACTGCGGCAGCTATGGTTTTGATCTGGGCGTCCGCAAGATCGGCGAGGTTGCCGTCGATGCCGGTTCGTTCGGCGATCGACTGCGCCAGCCGCTTCGGCAGGTGATTTGCCAGCACGGTCTGCACCGCCTGCCGCCCATTACCGCGCTTGGCACTACGAATGAGGTCCGCCACATCAACTCCCGGCAGCATGGCGATGCGGATTTCGTCGCCCTCGCGCCAATAGGACGAGATCTGCAGGATGGACGGTCCGCTGACGCCGCGATGCGTGAACAGCATCGCTTCGGAGA
>NZ_RZRA01000192.1:0-7023 GCF_003998945.1 Mesorhizobium sp. M7A.F.Ca.CA.003.01.2.1
GTCGTGAAGCGTGCCGTCGGCGCGGCGGAAGCGGACGGCATAGATGCCCTCCCTGAGTGCGGCTTCAGCCGACAGCCTCATATTCGCGGTTGGAAAGCCAAGGGTGCGGCCAAGCTGCTGTCCGCCGACCACCTCGCTTTCGACGGTGAACCGGTAGCCGAGCAGACCGGCGGCTTCAGCCACTTCACCCTCGCCCAGCAATCCGCGGATACGGCTGGACGACACCACCTCGGCGCCCTCGTCCCGGAACGCGTCGACGAGCGTGACGCCGAAGCCGTGACGCTCGCCGGCCGCCATCAGGTAGGCCGGGCCGCCCTGACGATCCTTGCCGAAATGGAAGTCGAACCCGGTTACGGCGTGAGTAATGCCGAGGTTCGTTTCCAGCACATCCGTCACGAACGCTTCCGCCGACAGCGAGGCGAAGTCGCGCGTGAACGGCTGCTCGACGAGCGCGGCAAAGCCCAGCAGCGACAGCAGCCGCGCCTTCATCGGCGGCGGCGTCAGCACGAACAACGGGATATCAGGCCTGAAGATCTTGCGCGGATGCGGTTCGAATGTCAGCACCAGGGCCGGCACGCCGCGCCGTCCTGCCTCCGCCGAGGCTCGCTCGAGCACCGCCTGATGGCCGCGATGGACGCCATCGAAATTGCCGATCGCCACGACGCCGCCGCGCAGGTCGGCGGGAAGCGGCGCGGTTGCCAGGATGCGCTGGAAGGCTGCCATCGTCACCTACCGAAGTCTGGGAATGACGGCCACCGGACCATAGCCATGCTTTTCCAGGAAGGCCGCCAATCTTGCCGGATCCGGTTGCAGGGCATCGCCATAGTCGCGGGCATGGATACCGCCGGAGACATAAAGAACATCGAAGCCATTGTCGGCGGCGCCCTTCACATCGGTCATCATGCCGTCGCCGATGGCCAGCACCTGGCCGCGCTCGACCGGCTGGCCAAGAATCTCGGCAACCTCCTTCATCGCGAGATTGTAGATCGGCGCGTAAGGTTTTCCAGCGATCAATGTGCGGCCGCCGAGCTGGGCATAGTCACGCGCCAGCGCGCCGGCACACCAGATGATGCGTTCGCCACGTTCGACCACGATGTCGGGATTTGCGCAGATGAAAGGCAGGTTCCTGGCGCGCAGCCGCCGCAGGAGCTCCGCGTAATCCTCGGGCTTCTCGACCTCGTCGTCGAACAGGCCGGTACAGACGACGCCGGACGCCTCGAACTCCTCGACAAGCTCGACGTCGAGACCTTCATAGAGGGTGAAGTCGCGGTCGGCGCCGATATGGAAAATCTTGCGCGGCCCTTCGGCGATCAGATCCCGGGTCACGTCGCCTGAGGTAACCACCCGGTCGTAGGCTGACGGTGGAACACCGATCGCGTTCATCTGCGCCACGACATCGGCACTTCTGCGCGGCGAATTGGTGATCAGGACGACGGGGATTTTCGCCTCTCGAGCCCTTGCCAATGCGGAGGCCGCCACAGGGAAATGCGTTTCGCCATTATGGACCACGCCCCAGACGTCGCACAGGATTGCCGAATAGGCCTTCGACACGTCTTCGAGCGAGCCGATGATTTCAGGCGAATCCGCCATGCCGTTTCCTTCAGTCATGATCGTTGCGACCGCCACGACAGACGGTTCGCCGCAGCCGGTTCGGATTAGCCGAACCATTCCGGCCTGTCACCAGCTTTCGCCAGGCACGATTGGTTAGCGGTTGGTGAAGTGCTGACCCGGCAATAGAGCGATTTGCCAAACCCGGCCTTCAGCGTTTTGTGGAAAGCTGGCGTCGATCGAGAATCCGCCGGCGGGGGCCGCTCCAAGACATGCATGGACTTTGGCGTCAGTTCTGCCGCGACCAACGCGGCAACTATGCTCTTATGACGGTCGTCGCTATGGTTCCGCTGATGGGCGCCCTGGCAATGGCCGTCGACTTCACCGAGATGAGCCGCGAAAAACAGGCGGTTTCGAACGCGCTCGATGCCGCAAACTTCGCCACGGCGCGCCGGCTGACGGAGGGTGCCACCGACGACCAGTTGAGGGCCTATGCGCTCGACTTCTTCAATGCCAACCTCAACAAGATCAATCCCGCCAATACGACGCTCACCGTCACCTTGCCAAGCAACACCACCGGCGGCGGCTTGCTCAAGATGACCGCGCGGCTGGACTACAAGCCCTATTTCTATCCGGTCTTCGGCCAGCTCGTCGGCAAATCCGAAACCGACGCCAACCAGAGGATCAGCTTCAACATCACCTCGGAAGTGCGGCTGAAGAACACTCTTGAAGTCGCCCTGGTACTCGACAATTCCGGGTCGATGACCAAGACCGGAACGGGCTCGGGGCAAACGCGCATCGACCTTCTCAAGACCGCGGCAAAACAGCTGGTCGACACGCTGGCCCAGCAGGCGGCGATGATCAAGCAGGTCGACAGGCCGGTGCAGTTCGGCCTCGTGCCGTTTGCCGCCTCGGTCAATGTCGGGCCCGGCAACGGCAATGCGCCCTGGATGGATACCGAAGGATTGTCGCCGGTATCGAACGAGAATTTCGACTGGTCGACGCTGAACGCAGCCGACAAATACGCCCAGCAGACCAACGGCATCTGGTACAAGCGCGGCACCGGATGGGGAACCGACGAAGGCCAGATGCTGACCCGGTTTTCGCTCTATCGCGACATGAAGGTCGTCACCAACCATGAGCGTGTCGTCAACAGCAAGCGCGTGGTGTGCGACGAATACAACCCGAACAACACCTGCAAACGCGACCACGACGAATACGACTACATCGACACCTATGGCCCGTTCGCCAGTTGGCAGGGCTGCGTCGAGGCCAGGCCTTATCCCTACAATGTCAACGACGCGGCGCCTTCCGGCGGCTCGGCGAACACCGGCATAGGGGTCGGCGATCCGGCGACGATGTTTGTGCCGATGTTCGCCCCGGACGAACCCGGCAACCATTGGAGGCTCACCCAGGATCCCGACGAGGCCGCGCCGACGACCTATGGCGCCATCAACAGCTGGTGGAATGACGACCCGACGAGCAGCACCGGCCAATCCCGGCTGCGCAACATGTCCAAATATTTCCAACCGAGGCCGATCAATGCGCCGGCGCTGGCCGCCGGCAACGGGCCGAACTACAGCTGCTCCACCAACCCGATCACGCCGCTGACCGATGTCAGCGTTACCACTGGGCTTACCGCGATCAAGGCCGCGATCGACCTGATGAAGCCCGATGGCGGCACCAATGTTCCCGAAGGCATGGCCTGGGGTTGGCGGGTGGTTTCGAGCGGCGAGCCGTTCACGCAAGGCCGCCCGGAAACCGAGAGAGGCAACGACAAGGTCGTCATCGTGCTGACCGACGGCGCCAATACCTACTACACGCCGTCCTCGCTCAGCCATTCCGACCCCGCCGATTCGAAATCGACCTATGCGTCCTTCGGCTATCTCAACCCAGGCTACAACGGCACTTCGGTGGGCCGCCTGTTCATGGGCACATCGAGCGCCATTGGCCAGTTCGACTATTCGAACGGCAACTACACCAACGCGCTCAACGAGCAGATGGCGACGCTTTGCAACAACGCCAAGGCAGCCAATATCATGGTGATGACGGTGGCGCTCGACCTGTCGACGACCAAAACCGCCGATCAGCAGGCGATCGAGGCGCTGAAATCCTGCTCGTCGAACTCGCGCTTCCGCAAGGATCCAACGGACGCGAGCAAGCCGGCAAAACTGTTCTGGAATGCCACCGGCGCCAGCTTGTCGAACGATTTCAAGGAAATCGGCAACGAATTGTCGAACCTGCGCATCGTCGGCTGATCCTCAGGCTTCGGGGGCTGGCTGGAACAACGGCTGGCGCCGCCATGCACTTGCGCGCGCCTCCCGGGACAGGCACATCTTGGCCGCCTGCCGGATCGCGCGTCCATTCGCGGCGCGCTGGGGAAGAACAGATGCCCGAAACAGCCAATCATCTCGCCTTCGCGCTGGTCTGCCTCGGCATGGTGCTGACGCCTGGCCCCAACATGATCTATTTGATCTCGCGTTCCCTGTCGCAGGGGCCGAAGGCGGGGCTCATCTCGCTTGGCGGCGTGGCGCTCGGCTTTGTCTTCTATGTACTGGCGGCGGCATTCGGCATCACCGCGCTGCTGCTCGCAGTGCCCTACGCCTATGATGCGCTGCGCTTTGCCGGCGTGCTCTATCTCCTGTGGCTGGCCTGGCAGGCGGTGAAGCCGGGCGGACGCTCGCCATTCGAAGTGCGCGAATTGCCGAGGGACCGGCCGCGCAAGCTTTTCGCCATGGGCCTGATGACCAATCTGCTCAATCCGAAGGTGGCCGTGCTCTATCTGTCGCTGTTGCCGCAGTTCATCAGCCCCGGCAAGGGTCACGTCCTGTCGCAGCTCCTGGTGCTCGGCGCGACACAGATCTCGATCAGCCTCAGCGTCAATGCCGTCATCGCGGTAACGGCCGGTTCAATCGCCACCTTTCTCGCCGGACGGCCCTTGTGGCTGGTCATCCAGCGCTGGATGATGGGAACCGTGCTGGCGGCTCTTGCGCTGAAGATGGCGACAGACGCGCAGCGCTGAGAGTGCAAACCGGCGGTCGCCGCTGTCAGCCGCCGAAGACTTCTTTCAGGAATGCATGAGAGGCAAGGATGGATTGCTCGGCAGCATTGTACTGACCATAGGCCTCGATGCCGGTCTTCAATCCTGCGGAGTCAAATCCGTGACGAGCACCCGGGTAGACGTCAAGCTGCACAGAGCTTCCCTTGCCGCTGCGCTGCGTCATCATCTCCTGGCAATTTTTGGCGGGGGTCCGATCGTCCAGCTCGCCGATCAGGATCAAGGTCGGGACCGCCATGTCGCCATTCGTTGCCGAACAATCCGGATAGTAGGCGATCGCAGCCTTGAATTTGCGCTCCATAAGCCGCTCGTCTCCACCAGACTGCAAGGCCTCGAGCGTTGCGTTCCCGCCAGCGGAGAACCCCATCAACGCAATGCGCCGCGGGTCGACAAAACTGTATTTTGATAGGTATTCCAGAGCGCCGTAGGCGTCATATACGCGATCAACAGGGTGGAGGCCATCACAGGTCTCCTTAATGCCGCGGGTGCTGAAGCTGTCGACGACGAGGACGACGTAACCCCAGGAAGACAGTCGCTCGGACCAGGTTTTCCTTACACTTCGGGGCAAACCTGAACATCCGTGCAGAACCACGACAGCCGGGAACGGCCCCTCACCCGGCGGACGCGTTAAATACCCCTGCAGCGGCGTGCCGGGAACGGCCCTCGGGACGTTGCCGCCCGCTTGCGCAATGCGCTTCTGAAATGGCGTTGGCTCCGAAGCCGCGCTTTCAAACTGCACCGGCTGGTCAGCGCGCGCTGGCGCGGCATGCAGATAGCTACCGATACAAAGGCAGGTCAGACAGACGACCTTGTTGGGCAGTCTCGGCAGGGTGAAGGCCATGGGTGCCTGCTTCGTTACATCGGCCGTCTTATCTGCTGTGCCCGCTCCGGCTCGACCACCTTGCGGTAGAGATGCCAGGTGGCATGGCCGAGCACCGGCATGACGACGGCGAGCCCGGCAAACAGCGGGATCGAACCGATCACCAGAAGCACGGCGACCAGCAAGCCCCACAGCGCCATTTGCAGCGGGTTGGCCATCACCGCCCGGGCCGAGGTCTCGATGGCTGAGACGGCGCCGACGTCGCGGTCGAGCAGCAGCGGGAAGGCAACCACAGTGGTGGCCAGCACGATTACGGCAAAGACAAAGCCCGCGGCATTACCGGCAAGGATCAGCGTCCAGCCCTTACTGGTGGTCAGCACGTCGCGGATGAAGCCGCCGATCGAGGCCGGCGGCTGGTCTCCGAACAGGCCAGTGTAGATCGATTGCGCGGTGTAGAGCCACAACAGGAACAGCGCCACCAGCATGACGCCGATGACGGCGATCGACGGGATCGCGGACGAGCGCCGGACATCAAACGCGTGCCGCCAGGAGGTGTTCATGCCGAGCTCGCGCCGGCGGCTGATCTCGTAAAGGCCGAGCGCCGCAAACGGCCCGACCAGAGCGAAACCCGACATCAGGGGATAGATGAGCTGGATGGCATTGGCGCCGGACGTCCACTGCGTCAGGATCAGGCCGACGATGGGATAGATCAGGCACAGGAACACGTAGTGCGATGGTTTTGCCCAGAAATCCTCGAACCCGAGACGCAACGCATCCCAAAGGTCCGACGTGGTGATGCGGCGCACCGTCGGCTGCACATGCATTCCACGTGCGTCCGCCATGACATGAAAGCCGGCCATAACCTTCCTCCCGTGTGTCGGGGCGGTCACCGCCTGGATGGCCGCCAGAGCTGCCACTTCAAGATCGAGAAGCATGATAGCAGAGTTGGCGGCGATTGTCGCCGGGTCAATGGCCTGGGGAGCAACTCCTCGTTGTGTTCAACTCTCCGTATGGCCTCTCATATGGCGTACCTTGGCAGACCTTCGTTTTGGCCAATCATTGTGCTGCATTTTAGCATTTACGCATTTTAGCATTTACTTAAATTACTCGTAGGGATCCCTGGCGTATCACCTGAGCTTTACGAGTTTCGGCGAGGGACTATGTTCGCATTGAAAGCCTTCTGGTCTTCGGAGCGCGGCAACTTTGCCATAACGACCGCCTTCGCTATGCTGCCAATAATGATTGGTTTGGCCGGCGCCGTCGATCTGATCGGCACGAGCCATGACGCCTCGCAACTCCAGAACTCGCTGGACGCGGCTGGGCTCGCCATCGGCACGAAGTTCTCTCCCGATATGGCGGCTGGCGATGTCCAGCAGCTTGGGCTGCAGTTCTTCGCCGCCAATATGAGCGCGGCCGACCAGCAGGAATATTTGGGCAGCGTCTCCGCTTTCGCGGCAACGGCAAGCGGCAGTCCAAGCGCCTACTTTATCTCGCTGTCGTCCAGCATAAGCCGCCCAAGCTTCATCAGCGCCTCGGCCCCCTGGCAGGCCTACCGCTCGGCCTCGGTCAAGATAAAACCTGGCGCGCAGGCCTGCGT
>NZ_RZRA01000193.1:0-7014 GCF_003998945.1 Mesorhizobium sp. M7A.F.Ca.CA.003.01.2.1
CAACAATGGCTGCAAGCTTGTGAAACCTGATTCTCGGCATCGTCGTTGTTTTCCACTGCGGGTTCGGCCAGCGTCCTCATAACGCGGGCGCGTCGCCGATATGGGTGCGCGCCAAGCCGTGTTCAATTTGCCGTGATCGGCGAAGCGCGCTTCTACATCAAAGTTGCACCGCAATATAGTCTGAAAGTTGCAAGATCATTGCCCCGGCGGACAAGATGCGCCCGCCGCGGCCCAGTCTTCGATCGCTTGATAGGTCGCTTCGGCAGAGCCCGGAGCCGGTTCACGATCCGGCCCCGGCGCCCAGCCCCAGGCGACCAATCTGTCGTCGCGAACATGCAGCGCGATGTCCTTCAAGCTGCGGTTGCCATTGCGCAGGGGATCCCTGATCTGGGCGCAGATTTCGGCCGAGGATTTGCCGAACCAGGCCATCTCGGCCGGCGCCAAATGCCAGTTCTCGGCCCCGGGCGGCCCGTGCAATGCCTTGGAATTGCTGGAGAAATGGCAAGTCGTGCAGCGCAGGCCCGGATTGCCGAAGCCCGACCCGTCAGCACCGCGCTGGACATTGAAGGCGTGAACGCGCGTACCGCGATAGTGCGCACCCGACCATCGCGGCCGGTCGTCCGCGACATGACAGTCGGCGCAGCGCGGATGCGAGAACACCGCATAGACCTTGTCCCATTCGGGCAGGCCTTTCGCCGCGTCGACGGTCGCCGGCGCCGGCGTCTGGCTCTCTTGCGCAATCGCAAACGGCGCTGCGAGCACGAGCATGGCAGCAGGCGTCAGCATGATGAGGAGCTTCTTCATGCGAAGGCCACCGTTTTCGACAGCGGCAGCGTGCGGATGCGCTTTCCGGTGAGCGCGAAGATGGCGTTGGCGAGTGCTGGAGCCGCCGGCGGTGTGCCGATCTCGCCGACGCCGCCCATCTTGTGGAAATTTTCCAGGATGGCGACTTCGAAGACCGGGCACTGGAAGATCCGCATGGCATCGAAATCGTGGAAGTTCGACTGTTCGACCATGCCGTCGGCGAAGGTGATTTCCTGACCCATCGCCGCCGAAAGGCCGTAGATGGCGGCGGAAATCAACTGCGCCTCGATGATGCCGGGATCGAGCGCGGTGCCGACATCGGCGGCGATCCACACCTTCTCGATGCGGATGCCGGCCGGCGTGTCCGCCACCTGAACGATCTCGCCGACCCAACTGCCGAAGGACAGCGTGAAGGCCATGCCCTTGGCCTTGCCGGCGGGCAGCGCCTCGCCCCATTTCGCCATCGCGGCGACTTTCTCGACCGCCTTCACCGCCGAGGGATAGGCGGCCATCAGTCTCTTGCGCATCTCGACCGGATCGATTTTTCCGGCGACCGCGATCTCGTCCATGAAGCCCTCATGGAAGAAGCCGTTGACCGAACTGCCGACCGAACGCCAGGAGCCGACAGGGATGGAGACCGGCGCCGCGATACCCCTGACCCGATAATTCGGGATCGTGTAGGGCTGGTCATAGGCGCCATCGACAATGGTCTTGTCGGGACCGAGCGGCGATACCGAGGGGAACAGCCGGCGCAGCGTACCGGCAATCACCGATGGCGAGGCCATCTTCATGTCGACCGCGATCGGCATGCCATCGTCACCGAGCCGCGCCTGGAACTTGCCGATAGCAGCCGGCCGATAGGCGTCGTGCCGCATGTCTTCTTCACGCGTCCACGTCACCTTGATCGGGCGTCCGCCCGTCTCCTTCGCCATCAGCGCGGCACACAGCGCGTAGTCCATCTCGACGCGCCGGCCGAAACCGCCGCCCATGAAGGTGGTGTGCACATTGATCTTGTCCTGCTCGATGCCGACCGCGTTGGCGCAAAGCTGCCGCACCAGGGTCGGCGCCTGGTTGCCGCACCAGATGTCGAGCGCACCGTCCCTGAACTGTGCCGTGGCGTTCATCGGCTCCATCGTCGCATGCGCCAGATAGGGCACGGCATAGTCTGCCTCGATGATGCTTTCGCGCGGCGCGTCGGCAAAGGCGGTTTCGACATCGCCATTGTCGCGCATCACCGACCCCTTGGTGGCAAGCGCCTGCTTCAGCACATCTGAAATGGCGGCGCTGCTGAGCGGATATTCAGGATCGGACCACTGGGCGTCGATCGCCTCGGCCGCCTTGAATGCTGCCCATGTATTATTCGCGATGATACCGAAGCCATGGCCGTAATTCGTCTCGAGCAGCACGATCTTGATCACCCCAGGCATTTTCTCGGCTTTGGAGAGGTCCGCCTTGACCGGCTTCGACCAGAAGCGCGGGCTCATCTTGACCGTGCCGTAGACCATCTCCGGCAGCCGGACATCGATGCCGAAGATCGGCGCCCCGGTGAGCTTTGCCAGCATGTCGATGCGCTTCTGCGGCTTTCCCAGCAGCTTCCAGTCGGCCCGGTCCTTGAGCCTGACTTCGGCCGGCCGCGCCATCGCGGCGGCAGCCGCGGCGACCGCGCCGTAGGTCAGCGATTTGCCCGACGCCTTGTGCAGGATCGAACCGTCGGCCGTTTCCAGATCGGCCGCCGCGACACCCAGTTTTTGCGCTGCCGCTGCGACCAGCATCTGCCGGGCAGCGGCACCCGCTTGCCGCATCTTGTCAAAACCGTCGCGTGTCGAAGCCGAACCGCCGGTGCCCTGCAGGGCAAGGAATTTGCCGACCACACCGAGACCGGAACGCACCGCCTGCGCGGTCAGGCTTTCATCGAAGAAGGCGAACGGACCGCCCTCCTCGAGGATCGCGGCGTTGTAATAGGCATGGGATGCCGGTCCATGCTCGACCATGACCCGGTCGAGCCCGACGTCGAGTTCCTCTGCGACCATGGCCGCAAGCGTCGTCGAGATGCCTTGCCCCATCTCGGCGCGCGGCGCGACGATGGTGATGGTGTTGTCGGCGCCGATTTTCACATAAGGGTTGAACGTCGCCTCGCCCTTGCCAAGCTCGGCCTCGAGCGGGTTCGGGAACGGCTTGCGATAGTAGTAATAGCCGACGGCAACGCCGCCAGCGACAGCGGCAGCGCCAATCAGAAACGTGCGGCGGGCGATCTTTCCGACACTGGCCATGGTCAGAGCCCCGCCGTCTTGAGCGCCGCGGCCTTTTTGATGGCCGAGCGGATTTTGGGATAGGTGCCGCAGCGGCAGAGATTGCCGCCCATGGCGTTGTCGATGTCGGCATCGCTCGGGTCGGCGACTTCATCGAGCAGCGCCACCGCGCTCATGATCTGGCCGGCCTGGCAGTAGCCGCATTGCGCGACCTGTTCCTCCAGCCATGCCTGCTGCACCGGATGCAGTCCGCCTGCCGTGCCGATGCCTTCAATGGTGGTGACGGCGCCGCCGACCTCGCCGACGGGAAACGAACAGGAACGCACCGGCTGACCGTCGACATGTACAGTGCAGGCGCCGCAGGCGGCGATGCCGCAGCCAAACTTTGGCCCGGTCTTGCCAATGAGATCGCGCAGTGCCCACAGCAGCGGCATGTCCGGATCGGCGTCGATATCGAATGACTGACCGTCGACGGTGAGGCGCATGGGGATACCCTTTGTTGTCGTCCACTGCCAAGGGCGAAGCGGCCTCCCGGCCGTTTCGCTCCGATACAGATTGACAAATTTCGTCATTTTGTCAATTAGGATTTTGCAGGATAGAATTGCTCTATGAACCAGATCGAAGACACCGCCACCGCCGATCCCAAACGCGTCCGTATTCTGGATGGCGCGATGAAGGTGTTTTTGGCCTATGGCTTCTCGCGCACCACCATGGACGACATTGCCCGTGCCGCCGACATGTCGCGCCCGGCGCTCTATCTCCTGTTCAAGAACAAGACCGACATTTTCCGCGCCATCGCCATGATGATCCTGTCGCGCTCGGTCGAGGCGGCAAGGTTTGCCCTATCCGGCGACGGCCCTTTCACCGAGCGCATGATGCGAGCCATCGATGAGGCCTTTATCTCGATGATGAGCGCGGTCGTTGCCTCGCCGCACGGCGCCGAATTGCTGGACATGAAATCGAGCCTTGGCGATCTGGTGGGCTGCTGGCGCGGCGGGCTTGGCCAACACATCGGCGCCGCGATAGAGGGCGAGGCAGCCAGGAACGGCGTCGATCTGGCGGCCAGGGGCCTGTCGGCGCAACTGCTTGCCGACATGCTGCTCGACGGGCTGGAAGGCATGAAGGCGCGGATCAGAGATCCGGAAGGGCAGCGGCAGGCAGCCGCTGCCCTGATCAGGGTGATCGACCTGACCTTGAAAGCATGATTGCGGACCAATCGATGCACATCGATTGGTCGCTCAGGCGCGCCGGCGCTCTGCCTCCGGGTTCTTGCGGGCCGCAAGAAATTCCTTGACCCGCCGGCCGGGTGCCGGACCGCGTACCGGCTTGAAGCCGTCATCCAGTTCGCCGGAGAGATCGAGCGTCGGTCGCTTGCCGACGGCGTCGTAATTCTCTTCCAGCCAGTCGCTGGCGGCGGTGCGGCCGAGATCTCTGAGGTAGGTCAGAAACGCCCATTCGGCGTTGACCTTCGAGGACGCCGACAGGTCCTTGAACGCCTCGTCGGCATCGATGCGGTGCATGCGGATGTCGCGGTACTCGCCATGTGGCAGACGGCCGGCGGCGATCAGCTCCTTGACGAAGGCAATCGAGCGGAATTCGCGCAGCAGCCCGGCGTTGAAGGTGATCTCGTCGATGCGGTTCTGGATCTCGTTGGCGCTTCTTGGTGTTCCCTCGCGCACCACCGGATTGATCTGCACCAGAAGCACGTCCTCGGTCGCAGCCGTCTTGAAGAACGGATAAAGCGCCGGATTGCCGCCATAGCCGCCATCCCAATAGGGCACGCCCTTGATCTCGACGGCGCGGAACAATTGCGGCAGGCAGGCCGAGGCCATCACCGTATCGAGGTCGATCTCCCCGTCGGAAAAGACGCGCAACTGTCCGGTCTCGACATTGGTCGCCGAGATGAACAGTTCCATCGACTTGCAGGCGCGGACGTTCTCGAAATCGATCTCCTGCTGCACCACGTCGCGCAGCGGATTGAGGCCGAGTGGGTTGGCGACATAGGGCGAGAACACCCGCGACATGGTATCGAAGAAGAGATAGCCGGGCGTGTTCTCGATCGACCAGTTGCCCCAGGCGACGTCCCACGGCATGCGCTGCACCGGGCTGAACCGCCCCTTGGCCGCCACCGCGCGCCAGAAATCGTCAAGTTTTTGCCGCGCGCCTTCGACTCCGCCGCGCACATATCCGTCGGCCAGCGCCACCGCGTTCATGGCGCCGGCGCTGGTGCCGGACACTGCTGATATCTCCAGCCGTCCGTCCTCCAGCAGCCGGTCGAGCACACCCCAGGAAAAGGCCCCGTGCGAGCCGCCGCCCTGAAGCGCTACGTTGATCTTCTTCGTCTCCTCCGCCTTGCCGTTCTTGGTCATGGCGTCGTCCTTGATCTATCCCTTTGGGTGGATGAGAGAGTTTTGCGCCTCACGCGGCGGTCCAGCCGCCGTCGACCGACAGTTGCGTGCCGTTGACCTGCGCCGCCGCGTCCGAGCACAGGAACACCGCCGCTGCCGCGATCTGCTCCACCGTGACGAATTCCTTGGTCGGCTGCTTGTCCAGCATGACCTCACGGATGACGGTCTCGCGGTCCATCTGATGGGCTTTCATCTGGGCGGGGATCTGCGCCTCGACCAGCGGCGTCAGCACATAGCCGGGGCAGATGGCGTTGCAGGTGATTTTTTCGCGCGCCAGTTCGAGCGCAACGGTTTTGGTCAATCCCATGATGCCGTGCTTGGCCGAGACATAGGCCGATTTGAACGGCGACGCGACCAGGCCATGCGCCGAGGCGATGTTGACGATCCGGCCGCCGCCGGCCTTTTTCATCAGCGGGATGGCGGCCGCGATGGTGTGGAACGCCGACGACAGGTTGATGGCAATGATGGCGTCCCATTTCTCGATCGGGAACTCTTCCACCGGCGCGACATGCTGGATGCCTGCATTGTTGACGAGAATATCGACCGAACCGAATGTCTCGGCCGCCTTGGCGATCAGCGCCCGGCATTCGGCCGGCTTCGACATGTCGGCCTTGATATAGGCCGTCTTCGCCTTGTGCTGTCTGGCGATCGCGTCAGCGATGGCGTGGTCGGCAGCCGTGTCGGAGAAGGAGTTGACGACGACATTATGGCCTTCGGCCGCCAACGCCTGGGCGATGGCCAGGCCAATGCCCGATGTGGAGCCGGTGATGACTGCGTGTTTTCTGGCGGCCAAGGTCGAAATCCTCTGGTTGCGGCAAGAGCGATCTTATGTTGCAGTGCAGCATATATGCTCAATGCGACGCAATAACAGCGGCCAGAATTTTTCGACGAGATGAAATTTTCGTCATGAGCGGCCACACGGCCGCTCACCAGGAGGATCCTGATCGGATCGGAGTCGCTCGCCAGGCGCCGAAAGAACCTCAGGCGACCAGGTCCGGCACCGGCCCGACATAGCGCGACTGCGGTCGGATCAGCCGTCCAGTCGTCTGCTGTTCACGCGCATGCGCGATCCAGCCGGCCACGCGCCCGGCGGCAAAGACATTGCTGAAAGCTTGCGGCGGAAAGCCCGCCGCTTGCAGCACCAGCGCGGTGTAGAACTCGACATTGGTCTGCAGCGAACGCTGCGGCTTGGCGATCCTAAGCACCTCGAGCGCCGTTTGCTCGACGGTCTCCGCAAAGGCCAGCCGGCGACCGGTTTCGCCCTCGCCGCCGAGTTGCCGCACGACGGCCTTCAGCACATCGGCGCGCGGATCGCGCACACGGTAGATGCGATGGCCGAACCCCATGATGCGCCTGCCCTGCGCGATCTCGTTGCGCAGCCAGCCGGCGGCATCGCCATGCGCCTGGATCGCATCCAGCATCTCGATGACGGGGCCAGGCGCGCCACCATGCAGCGGCCCTTTGAGCGCGCCAAGCCCGGCCAGCACAGAGGATGTCAGGCCGGCCTGCGTGGAGGCGACCACGCGCGTCGCAAAGGTCGATGCGTTGAGGCC
>NZ_RZRA01000194.1:0-6985 GCF_003998945.1 Mesorhizobium sp. M7A.F.Ca.CA.003.01.2.1
GACAGTCGTCCGGCTGACCAAGACCTCGCGGCGCCACGCCGGCTCCTTCCACATCGTCATGAGGAAGAACGCCGGCCCGGTTGTCAGGGCGGTGGCGCAGGCGCTGCTCGGCAGCGTCGGCGACAGCTTGCAGGCAAGCGCCGGGGGCAGCTGACGATCAGGCCTCGCGACCAAACCGCGACGCCTCGTGACGCGCGCCCCAGGCCGGCATGGCGGCCTCGATCTCGGCTTCCGACTTGAAGGCGTTGGAGGCGTAGCGATCGACACGGAACCGCTCGACGGAAACGAACGGGGTCTGCCCGAGAACCAGTTCGCAAGAGAGCCGGCCAAGACCCGGTCCATGGGTGACGCCGCTCTCATTGTCGCCACCGACGACCACGATATTGTCGCTGCCGGGGACTTTGCCGACGATAAGGTTGTTGTCGGGCGTGTAGCACGGCACGCCTTGCGCCCAGCTCGCGATCGTCGAACCGCGCAGCGGCGGGAACACCGTCTGCAACTCGGCAAGCTCCTGCTCGGAGGTTTCCTGCATCAGCCCGATATTGTGCGGCTGGCCGGGTTCGATTTCGCTGTCGTTCGTCTTGTTGAGAGGTTTGTAGTGCCGGCCGGTTCCCCACATTATGGCGCCGAATGTCTCGCGCAGCCACAGCCGCAATTCGCGGCACTGGACGGTGGGAATGGTCGATGGCAGCCCACGGTCGTCGGTGACGATGCGCGTTGCAACGACGCGCAGCAGCGGCAACTGCCAGCCAAGGCCTGACAGGACCTGGTTGTTCCAGGCGCCGGCGGCAACAATCACGCCATCAGCCTCAAGACCGCCCTGGTCGGTCTCGATCGTCACCCGGTCGCCGGCATCATGGACGGCAGTCACGCGTGTGTTGCTGCGGAAGACGCCGCCGAGCTCGCTGATCTGGCCGGTCAGCACCCCCATCGCCAGCTTGGTGTCGAGCTGGATGCCGTGCGGATTGTAGGCCGCCGAATGGACCCGGGCCGGATCGATGAGGCCCTGCATCTTCTGCCCGATCTGCACGGCGTCCAGGTCCTGCATTTCCGGCGGCGCATAGGGAGAATCCAGCACCGGGCGGACGAAGCGTTCGCGCCCGTCCTCGGTCAGCGCCATGATCAAGGTGCCGTTCGGCCGATAACCAATCTCGGCGCCGACCTCGTGCAGCCTGCGATAGAAATCGAGGCCATATTGCTGCAGCTGAAAGCCCTCTTCACCGAGCGGGATCATGCCGGCGGACCAATGGGAGACGAAGCCAGCACCGGCGCTTGTGGTTGCGGCACCCGGCTGGCCGGCATCGATGACCGTCACCCGGCGCACGCCGGACCGCAGCAGATGGAAAGCCGCGCTGCAGCCGATGATGCCGCCGCCAATCACCGCGATATGCCTGCTATCGCTGCCGCCATGGCTTCCGTTTGAACTCATCTTTGTTCTCCCTTTTGCCGATGTTCCGGTCGGAGCGACATACAGCGACGGCGACCATACAGGCTCGTCCCGGACTGTCTAGACACATGTGTCTGTGGCCTGATACTTGATGCGCACTGCATCTGGATCACACGTCCGGAACGCCGCTTGATCCGGCTTTCCGTTGTGTTGTGTCGCCGAGAGAGCGAGGAAAAAGTGAGCGTTTCGACAGCCGCCCAGGCCATTTTCGACAGTGAAATCATATGGGACGCGCATTCCGGCTTCATGCCGGACCCGGCGGCGGACCTGAACAATCTGCAGATCTGGCGCGACGCCGGCATCGACTATCTGTCGATCGATGTCGGCTTCGACCTGTTGCCCTGGGAGCAGACCGTGCGGACGCTCGCAAATTTCCGCCACTGGATCCTTGCCAATCCCGAGCACTACACGCTGGTCTCCTCCGTCGCGGAAATCCGCAAGGCCAAGCTTGAAGGCAAACTGGCGATCACCTTCGACATCGAGGGCATGAACGCGCTCGACGGCCGCGTCGAGATGGTCGAGTTCTATCACCATCTGGGCGTCCGCCAGATCCTGTTTGCGTACAACAGGAACAATCTGGCCGGCGGCGGTTGCCACGATGTCGAGACCAGCCTGACGGCGTTCGGCCGCGAGGTCATCGACGAGATGAACCGTCTCGGCATGTTCGTCGACGTCACCCACACCGGCTATCGCACCTCGATGGAGGTGATGGAATACTCCAACCGGCCAGTCATCTTCTCGCACTCCAACGCCAAGGCCTTGTGCGGCCATGGCCGCAATATCACCGACGAGCAGATCAAGGCCTGCGCGCGCACCGGCGGCATCGTCGCGATCGTCGGGCTCAATCGTTTCCTGGGAGAGGGACGCACGGACTCGGACAGGCTGGCTGACCACATCGAATATCTCGTCGACCTGGCTGGCCCAAATCATGTCGGCATCGGACTGGACTACGCCTTTCCGGTTGATGTCAAAGGCATCGACCGCATCATTTCCGACAATCCGCAATTCTGGCCCAAGAGCGAATATCCGGAGGGGGCGACGACCTACGCGGCTCCAGGTCAGATGCGCGAACTGACCGAGGTTCTTCTGCGCCGCGGCCAGTCCGAGCAGACCGTGCGCGATGTCCTGGGCGGCAATTTCATGCGCCTGGCGGCTGAAATCTGGAAGTGAGCGGCGGCCGAGAGGCCTATCTCCGCTACAGCTCTTGATCCAGGCCCCACCGAATGGCGGGCCAGGCCATATCGTCTGCGCGATCACATTCCGCCCGTGACTTGCCCAAGTCGACGCGCCGGCGGCGGTCGGAACAGATGTCGAGATTTTCCGCAATATCGTCCGTATCCAAGATTCGGACGTGCCGGCAAAATTTTCGCTAGACATAGATGTCTATTATTAGCAGTTTTAGCGGACCGACACATTCGGCCCGGCTTGGAGAATGGCCTGCGGCCTGAAAACAAGACAACGAAAACAGCTGAGGGGTAGAGCATGTCCATTCTAGCCGACACCAGGGTTTCGCGCCGCAGCCTGCTCGCCGCAGCCGGCGCTTTCGGCCTCGCCTCAATGGTCAATCCAAAAGTTTCCTGGTCGAGCGACGGGCCGATCCTCAAGGTGCGCTCCTACGCCGACATCCAGACGCTCGACCCTTGCTTCCGGCTGGCGGCGCCTGAAGGCGACATCACCAGCGTCATCTTCGCCGGCCTCGTCGTCACCACGCCTGGCGACAGCTGGGGCTGGCGGCCGATGGCGGCGGAAACGATCAAGCAGCTCGATCCGCTGACCGTCGCCTTCCAGCTGCGCGACAATATCGGCTTCACCGATGGCTACGGCCAGATGACGGCCGAAGACGTCAAGTTTTCGATCGAACGCATCGCCGACCCAGCCAACAAGAGCCCCTATTCCGGCGACTGGGCAACGCTCAAGGAAGTCGAGGTCAAGGACAAGCTGTCGGGGCTGATCCACCTGAAACAAGCCTTCGCGCCGCTGTGGACGTCGACTTTGCCGACGCCGTCCGGCACCATCCTGTCAAAGCGCGCCATCACCGAGCTCGGTGGCAAGATGGGCGTCAAGCCAGTGGCTCAGTCAGGCCCCTACATCCTGAAGGAATGGCTGCCCAAGCAGCGCACGGTGCTGGTCCGCAATCCCGACTGGAAGTACGAGCAAGGTGCCTTCGCGGAAATCCACATTCATCCGATCGAGGACGAGAAGACCGCCGAACTCGGCTATGAGGCCGGCGACCTCGACTACACCTGGACCGCGGTCTCCTCGATCTCGCGCCTGAAGCAGACGCCGCCGCCGAAGACGACAGTGGTGGAGAAGCCTTCGCTGGCCTTTGTCTGGCTCGGCATGAACCAGGATGTCGCTCCCTTCAACAATCTCAACATGCGCCGCGCGGTTCAGTACGCCGTGGACCGCAAGGCGGTGGTCGATGCTGCCTATTTCGGCGCCGCCGCAACCGCCACCGGCATCATCGCGCCCGGCCTGCCCGGCCATCGCGAGAAGAACCTTTTCGATTTCGACCCAGACCGCGCCCGCGACATGATCGCCAAGGAGGGGCTGGCCGGCACGACGATCACGCTCGACATCCTCAACAAGACCGAGCGGCTGACCGCGGCGCAGGTCGTGCAGTCGAACCTGCAGGATGTCGGCCTCAATGTGGAGATCAAGCAGAACGACAGCGGCACCTTCTGGACGCTTGGCGCCAAGGAAGGCGACTACTGGAAGAAGCTGCAGATGATCATCAGCCGCTTCTCCATGCAGCCGGATCCGAGCTGGGCGACTGCCTGGTTCACCCGCGACCAGATCGGCGTCTGGAACTGGGAGCGGTTTTCCAGCGAGGAATTCGACAAGCTCAATGCCGAAGGCATGGTCGAGCTCGACCCGGCGAAACGCGATGTCATCTACAAGAAGCTGCAGGACCTGATGGAGGAGAACGGCAACTACGTTTTCCTGACGCATGAGGTCACCGGCATCATGAATCGAGACACGCTTGTGGCCGGCCTGAAGCCGAACGGCGAGCCCGTGTTCACCGGCTTCAAACCGGCATGATATCGGAGGGCGGGGCTCGCCCCCACCAAAGACCGTCCGACAGGTACCGAAAATGATCCGCTACGCCCTCAAGCGTCTGTGGCTTGGCGCCATCATCATCAGCGTCGCTATGATGATGATGTTCGCCATGGTCTACCTCATTCCCGGCGACCCGGCCTCCGTCGCGCTGGGGCCACGCGCGACGCCGGAGATGATGGAGGCGCTGCGCGTACGCATGGGCCTCGACCAGCCGGTGTGGCGGCAGTTCCTGCACTTCTACGGATCGGTCCTGCGCGGTGACCTGGGCACCGAGGTTCTGTCGAACCGGCCGGTGCTGGACGTGGTGATCGAGCAGCTTCCGTTCACGCTGGCGCTGGTGGTCGGCGGCATCACCTGGTCGGTGGCGCTTGGCATCCCGCTTGGCTGTATCGCCGCGGTGCGCCGAGGCGGCTTTGTCGATCAGGTGATCGGGGTTCTTTCGGTGGCGATGATCGCGGTGCCGTCCTTCGTCGTCGCCATCTATTCGCTGCTGGTGTTCGCGGTCGCACTGCAATGGCTGCCGGCGATCGGCGCCGGCGAACCGGGCGACCTCGCCAGCCGGCTCCAGCACCTCATCCTGCCGTCGCTGGCGGTCGGGCTTGGCTGGATCGGCTACATCTCGCGCATGGTGCGCGCCTCGATGCTGGAGACGCTGGAGGCCAGCCATATCCGCACGGCGCGCGCCTTCGGCCTGACAGAGCACCGGATCGTCTACACCTACGCGCTGCGCATTGCCGTGCTGCCCACGATCACCCTGCTCGGCGTTGGCATCGGCCACATGCGGTCGTCTTCCGTTTTCGCCGAAATCGTCTTCGCCCGCCCCGGCATCGGCAAGCTGGTCTATGAGGCGATCTCGGTGCGCAACTACCCCATCGTCTCCGGAGCCGTGCTGGTCACCACGGTCTTCTTCGTCCTCGTCAACGTAGCGGCCGACATTCTGGTCGGTATCTTGGATCCCCGTGTCAGATCAAGTTTCAACTGAGCTGTCTTCCGGCGGCAGCCGGTTGTCCGGATTGTGGCGCACCGTGCGCGGCATCATGCGCGAGCCGCTCGGCGCCGTCGGCCTGACGCTGGTGACGCTGGTGGTGCTGTCGGCGGTGTTTGCCAGCGCGCTGACCAGCTATGCGCCGAGCAAGATATCGCCGGCCGAACGCTTCGCTTCGCCGAGCCTGCTGCATCTGCTCGGCACCGACCACCTCGGCCGTGATCTTCTGACCCGGGTGCTCTATGGCGGGCGCGTCGCGCTCTTGATCGCGCTGGGCGCGACAGCGGTGTCGCTGGTCGTCGGCGTGGTGCTCGGGCTGATCGCCGGCTATGGGCCGCGCTGGCTCGACAATGTGCTGCTGCTGATCTTCGACGCCGTGAAGAGCTTTCCCACCGTCATGCTGGCGCTGACGCTGGTCACCCTGTTCGGCCCCTCGCTCTATGCGGTGGTGCTGGTGGTGATGCTGGTCAATGTGCCGGGCTATGCCCGCATCATCAGGACGCAGACGCTGGTGCTGAAGTCGGCCGAACATGTCATGGCGGCGCGCTCGATGGGCGCCAGTGCCGGCCGTATCCTGCGCGTCCATATCCTGCCCAACATCATCGGCCCGATCCTGATCCTGATATCGATGGACATTCCCGTGGTGGTGGCGATCGAGGCCGGCATGAGCTTCCTCGGGCTCGGCGTGCGGCCGCCAACGCCGAGCTGGGGCGCGATCCTCAATGACGGCTTTGCCAACATCCGCGATTCCTACTGGATCGTGATTGCCGGCGGCCTGCCCATCGTGCTGACCACACTCGGCTTCACCTTCTTCGGCGAGACGCTGCGCGACCTCTTCGATCCCCGGCTGAAGGGGCGGTCATGACGGTTCTCGCGATCAAGGATCTGAGCGTCGCCTTCCACACCGAGAGTGGGCGACTGGAGGCGCTGAAGCAGGTGAGTTTTTCCGTGCCGGCCAACCGCAGCGTTGGCGTGGTCGGCGAATCCGGCTGCGGGAAGTCGACGCTCATCAACGCCATTCTCGGCCTGCTCGCCGACAATGGCGAGATATTATCGGGCGACATCATCTTCGAGGGCGACAAGAACCTTGCCCGGCTCGACCCCACCGCGATGCGCGGCCTGCGCGGGCAAAGGATCGCCACCGTTTTCCAGGACCCGATGGGTGCGCTCAACCCGGTGCTGTCGGTGGGGCGGCAGATGCGCGACATCCAGTATCGCTCGGGTCTGTCGAAGCGGGACAAGGATGCGCGCTCGGTCGCCATGCTGCGCAAGGTTCGCATTCCCGATCCGGAAAGCCGGCTGACGCAGTTTCCGCACGAATTCTCCGGCGGCATGAAGCAGCGCATCGCCATCGCCATGGCGCTGATGATGGAGCCAGCGCTGCTGATCGCCGACGAGCCGACCACGGCGCTCGATGCGACGCTGGAGGTGGCCACCATCGAACTGCTCAAGGATCTGCAGCGCGACATCGGCTGCTCGGTGCTGTTCATCTC
>NZ_RZRA01000195.1:0-6971 GCF_003998945.1 Mesorhizobium sp. M7A.F.Ca.CA.003.01.2.1
CTCGACGCCCGCAACCAGCGGATGATCCGGCGCGAAATCGGGCTTTAGCGTGCCGGCCAGCACCACCAGCCCGCCAATCAGCTCCCTGTGTCGCCCTGCCAATGCGATGGCCACCATGGCGCCCAGCGAATGGCCGACGACGAGCGGCCGGTCGAGCCGCAAGCGTAGGATCAGCCCGGCAATATCGTCGGCGAAATCGGCTATGCCGCAGCCTTTGCCGGCCTGCGAGGCGCCGTGGCCGCGCAGATCCGGCATGATCAGACGGCGGCCGGCCAGATAGGGCGCCAGAAGCGAAAAGCTGCGGCTGGTGTCGGTGAAGCCGTGCACCGACAGCAGTGCCGGCTCGGCGCCTGTTATCTCGACATAGGCGATGTCGAGATTGCCGACAGTGACGAACTGCTTGCGGCCGGCCCAGCCGTCCTGGTTCGCGCAGGCATTCAGCACCGCCGCCCTCACAGGCCGAGCTTTTCCTTGACCGCGGCAAGGCCGGGTTGGCCGTCGAAGGTGGTGACACCGGCGAGCCAGGCATCGAGACGGCTCTTGTTGGCCGTGATTGCCTTCAGCGCGCCGTCCTCCGGCTTCATGCCGTCATTGATCAGATAACCCATGCCGACATTCTCGAAATCGATGTCGAAGGCGAGGTTTTTCAAGAACTGTGCGACGTTCGGGCATTGCTGCAGATAGCCCTTGCGCACCTGCGTCGTCACCGTCGCGGCGCCGAAATTCGGGCCGAAGAACTTGTCGCCGCCGGTCAGATATTTGAAGTCGTACATCATGTTCATCGGGTGCGGCGCCCAGCCCTGGAAGACGATGAACTGCTTCTCCTTGATCTCGTAGCCGACCTCGGAAAGCATGCCGGCTTCGCTCGATTCGACCACCTGCCAGCCGTCCAGGCCAAAGGCGGGATCGGCGATAGCGTCCATCATCAACTGGTTTGAACCGGGCTCGATGCCGTACATTTTCTTGCCGAATTTGTCGGCGAATTTGTGCAGGTCGGAAATGTCCTTGACGCCGGCTTCCCAGACATAGGTCGGCACGGCGAATGTGTATTTGGCGCCTACGAGATTGACGCGCACATTCTCGACCGAGCCGTCCTTCTTGTAGGGCTCGTAATAGGTGACCATGGCCGGGTCCCAGTAGCCCAGGAACAGGTCGAGGTCCCTGTTTTTCATGCCCTCGTAGATGACGTTGATGCCGAGCACCTGGCTTTGCGGCTGATAGCCAAGCGCCTCCAACAGGACATTTGCGACTCCTGTGGTGAAGGCAAGGTCGTTCCAGCCGGGTTCGGCCATGCGGACCGTCTTGCACTCTTCGGCCTCGGCCGCCTGGGCCGCATGAGTGGCCAACATGAGGCCGGCAAGGCAGACGCCATTTGCAAGGATGCGCAACATTTCGGTTCTCCTCGTCCGTAAAATTGACCAATTGGTCTTTTTATTGTCCCATGGGTCAATTCTTGATCTGAACGGACGAAGATGTCAACGTGGATTCGAAATGCATGGACCGATCCCGTGAAACTCAAGCGTCTCAGTGAGATCCGCCGCAAGGAATTGCGGCAGGCGGCCTTCGCGGTGCTGGAGCGCGAGGGCATTGCCGGCGCGACACTGGAAAAGGTGGCGGCGCAGGCCGGTGCCTCCAAGGGCATCGTGCTGCACTATTTCCGCAACAAGCAGGAATTGTTCGAGCACGCGATGCGTGAGGCAAACGCCGTCCTGTGCCAGGCGGTGATCGCGCGGCTTCGCCGGGCGCAGACTCCGATGGAGCGCATGGATGCGGTGATCGAGGGCAATTTCGAGGAGCATCTGTTCCAGCCGCCTCTCTGCCATGCCTGGCTGTCGCTCTGCGCCGAGGTGCCGCGCGACGAGAAGATGGCTCGTATCCAGAGGGTGATCCATGCGCGCATGCGCTCGAACCTGTTGTCGGGCCTGCGCGGCCTCGCCTCGCCCGGAGATGCCGACGACATCGCGCTTGGCGTCACCGCGCTGATCGACGGGCTTTGGTTGCGGCTCGGCCTGCAGCCGGGCAGCGTGTCGCGCGAACAGGCTGTCCGCCAGGTCAAGAATTATGTCGCGGGACGGCTGGCTTTGGGGGAGCTTGCGACCGCCGGCGCTTAAACCAGCCTCGGCCGGCCTGCCGGGTGGCGGCGGTCGAAGTTCATACCGTGGGATTGGCTGACGGCTTGACCTTGGCCGCCACTATACGGTGCTCTCGACGACGCAGAAATCTCGGAGCATCCGATGAGACTTCACAAAAAGCGCGCGCTGGTTACCGGCGGGTCGGACGGTATCGGCCTGGCGATCGCCGAGGCCTTTTCGCGCGAGGGCGCCGACGTCCTGATCGTCGGCCGTGACACCAAAAAGCTCGACACTGCCGCCAAGCAGCTCGGCGGCACTATCGAGACGCTGTCGGCCGATCTTGCCACCTCGGCCGGCATCGCGGCCGTCGGCGAGCACGTCAAAGAATCCGGCAGGCCGCTCGACATTCTCGTCAACAATGCCGGGGTGGCTTTCCTGGTGCCGTTCGAGACCGTCAGCGAGGCGCAGTTCCAGCAATCCTTCGCGCTCAATGTGACGGCGGTGTTCTTCCTCACCCAGGGTCTGCTGCCGCATCTGGCGGCCGGCGCGTCGGTGATCAACGTCTCGTCCTATTTCGCCAACAAGATGATCCCGAAGCGGCCGTCGAGCCTCTATTCCCTGTCAAAGGGCGCGTTGAACTCGCTGACCAAATCGCTGGCCTTCGAACTCGGCCCGCGCGGCATCCGCGTCAACGCCATCGCGCCGGGCACTGTCGACACCGCCATGCGACGCAAGACCGTCGACAATTTGCCGGCCGAGGCAAAGGCCGAGCTGAAAGCCTATGTCGAGCGCAGCTATCCGCTTGGCAGAATCGGCCGCCCCGACGATCTGGCGGGCATCGCAGTGTACCTCGCTAGCGACGAGGCGGCCTGGACCAGCGGCGGGGTCTTCTCCGTCGACGGTGGTTATACTGCGGGCTGATCCGTCCGGGCGCCACGCCAAGCGCCGACATTTTCTGCGACGCCACTTTCTACAAATCCAAGTACGCCTACCGCCTCCAGGACCTGATCGCGAACCCAGCGATGGGGTGGCTCGTCGTCGTGGCGCGCGTGCCAGTACATCCTGATTTCCGGAACAGCAATGGGAAGCGGTGGTTCAAAGATGACGAGCGGCAGGGTCTCGGCCGCCCAAACCGCGAACTGCCTGGGCACCGCCGACAGGTGGTTTCCATTTGCCACGGCTAATGCGACAGCCTGAAAGTGCGGCAGGGTCAGGCTTACACGGCGCGTTCGCCCGATCTTGCGGAGCGCCTCGTCGGTGGAGCCCGACATCGAGCCGTCGATAGAACGAAGAATATGGGGCAGTTCGCAGAAGAGGTCGATCGGCAGAGTCTTGCCTTCCATGATTCCCGCCTGCCTGATCGCAGCGTTGTCGTGCGCGGCGATGATGGCGAATGGTGAATGGAACAGAGGCGTGCTTGAGACCCAGTCGGAGACCTCCAGCGGACGCTCGAGCGCTACGTCGATTTCATCCTCCTGGAGCAGCCGCGAGACATCGCCGCGCGCGCTATCGAGAAACCTTAGCGACGCGCGCGGCGCGGCGCCAGCGATGCGTGCCGCCAGCGCTGGCATCAGCATCATGGAAAAGAAATCCGCCCCCATGAACGTGAAGGTTCGCTCCAGTTCCGCCGGATCGAACGCCTTGGCCGAATGGAAGACGCGTTCGATCTCGCGAAGCGCCACGCGCAACGGCTCGGCCATGCTCTCGGCGCGCGGTGTCGGCATCATGTCATTGCCCCGTCGCACGAACAGCTGGTCGTTGAGGAGATGTCGCAAGCGATTGAGCGCAGCGCTGACGGCAGGCTGGCTGAGGCCGATCTGCTCGCCGGCACGCGTAACGCTTCTCTCCCGCAGAAGGGCGTCGAACACCTTGATGAGATTGAGGTCGAGCGCGTTCAAATTCATCGCATCAATTCGCCCCATACGATCATTCGATTTCCGTTGTCGGCGTATCCCTGGCTAGATCGTCATCGGCCCAGCAGGCACAGGCAACAGAAGGATCAGACACGCCATGACAATGACCCCCGGCACGATCACAGGCAAGGAACTCTTCTGGTTCAACAACACGCTCGTCGCGATCCACGTCTCGTCGATAGCAGGAGAGGACGGCACCTGCGTCGTCGAGCATCACATGCCCTATGGCGACTCGCCACCGCTGCATGCGCATCGCAGGGAAGACGAAGTGTTTCACATCCTGGAGGGGAGATTGCGCTTTCAGATCGACGGCCACGAACGCATTGCGGACGCCGGCGAAACCGTCATCGCACCGAAAGGCCTGCCGCACACCTACCGGGTCGAATCCCCGGAAGGTGCGCGCACCCTCACCATCACGCGCGGTTCGGATTTTGAGACGATGCTGCGTCAGGCGAGCCGTCCCGCCGAACAGCCCGAACTGCCGCCGCTGATGGAACCAACACCGGAAATCATCGCGGCACTGGTGCAGCTTTGCGCAAAAAACGGCATCGACATTGTCGGTCCGCCGCTGGGGTGAGAGGCCGAAACTGCGCAGTCCTTCCCTTCTCCCCTTTGTGGGAGAAGGAGAGACGCGCCGCGCCTTCAACCGATTTGCATCCTCGCCGCCCGCATTCTCCGCTTGAAGCCGTTTGTGCAACGCGATACGCCGTTGCCGACTTCGACAAGGAGAGACCCGTGACCGCTGCAAAGACCAGAACCGAAACCGACACGTTCGGTCCCATCGAAGTCGCCGCCGACCGGTATTGGGGCGCGCAGGCGCAGCGTTCGCTCGGCAATTTCAAGATCGGCTGGGAAAAGCAGCCGGCGTCGATCGTGCGCGCATTGGGCATCGTCAAGCGGGCGGCGGCCGAAGCCAACATGGAGCTCAAGCGGCTCGATCCGGCGATCGGCAAGACGATTGTCGAGGCAGCGCAAGAGGTCATCGACGGCAAGCTCGATGAGCATTTCCCGCTGGTGGTCTGGCAGACCGGTTCGGGCACCCAGTCCAACATGAACGCCAATGAGGTGATCTCCAACCGGGCGATTGAGATGCTGGGCGGTGTCATGGGCTCCAAGAAGCCGGTGCATCCCAACGATCACGTCAATATGAGCCAATCGTCGAACGACACCTATCCGACAGCCATGCACATCGCCTGCGCCGAACGCATCGTGCACGATCTGTTGCCGGCACTGAAGCACCTGCACAAGGCACTCGCCGCCAAGAGCAGAGAGTTCAATCACATCATCAAGATCGGCCGCACGCACACGCAGGATGCCACCCCCCTTACGCTTGGCCAGGAATTTTCGGGCTATGCCGCGCAGGTCGCTTCGTCGATCAAGCGCATCGAGCTGACGTTGCCCGGCTTGCAGGAACTGGCGCAGGGCGGCACCGCCGTCGGCACCGGCCTCAACGCGCCGGTCGGCTTCGCCGAAAGGGTCGCGGATCGCATCGCCTCCATCACCGGCATCGCCTTCGTCACCGCGCCGAACAAGTTCGAGGCGCTGGCGGCCCATGATTCCATGGTGTTTTCGCACGGCGCCATCAACGCGGCGGCCGCCGCGCTATTCAAGATCGCCAACGACATCCGCTTCCTCGGCTCAGGCCCGCGCTCGGGCCTCGGCGAACTGTCGCTGCCGGAAAACGAACCGGGCTCGTCGATCATGCCGGGCAAGGTCAACCCGACCCAGTGCGAGGCGCTGACGCAGGTCTGCGTACAGGTGTTCGGCAACAATGCGGCGCTCACCTTCGCCGGCAGCCAGGGTCATTTCGAGCTCAATGTCTACAATCCGCTGATGGCCTACAACTTCCTGCAGTCGGTGAAGTTGCTCTGCGACGCCTCGGTCTCCTTCACCGACAATTGCGTCGTCGGCATCGAGGCCCGCGAAGACAACATCAAGGCGGCACTCGACCGCTCGCTGATGCTGGTGACGGCGCTGGCGCCGACCATCGGCTACGACAATGCCGCCAAGATCGCCAAGACCGCGCACAAGAAGGGCACCACTTTGCGCGAGGAAGCGCTCGCCACCGGGCTGGTCAGCGAAGCCGATTACGACCGGCTGGTGCGGCCGGAGGATATGACGCATCCGGGGTAGGCAATTCCAGGAAAAGTGTCTGCGGTTTTCGGTCCGGAATTGCGTCAACCAAAAGCCCGGTATTTCGTGAGGGGAGAATTTACTCCCGTCACGACCTCACCCGAAGCGAATTTTGCGCAGGCCGCCCGATCACGGAAACGTAAGTACTGTGAACAATGTGTCGCCAGTCTGGTGGCTTTGGTGAACAGTCGGTTTGCTCTATCTCCCCGGCATCAACCCATCCCGGAGAGCCACCATGTCCACCAACATTTCAGTCGCCGGTTCCGGCGCATCCAATGCCTCGACCACCATCCTCCTCGGCCGCGTCCTGCTCGCGGTCATCTTCCTGCTTTCAGGTTTCGGCAAGCTCACCGCCATTAGCGGAACAGCGGGCTATTTCGGCAGCCTCGGCCTGCCCTTGCCGACCGTAACGGCCACCGTCGTCGGCCTGATCGAGCTTCTCGGCGGCCTCGCCATCCTCGTCGGCTTCAAGACCCGGATTGTCGCCTGGGTGCTGGCGGTCTTCACGGTCGCTACCGGTTTGGTCGCCCATACCGGTTGGGCCGACCAGATGCAGATGATCCAGTTTCTCAAGAACCTCGCCATTGCGGGCGGCTTCCTCGTGCTGGCTTCCTCGGGCGCCGGTGCCTATTCGATCGACGCCAAGCGCGGCTGAGCCAAGACCCGGCAATAGCCGAACAAGAAAGCGGCGCGGAATTTTCCGCGCCGCTTTTTCGTTGTTGGTGCATGACCGCCGATCTGTCGGCCGGAGTTTCTGATAGGATCGGGGCTATCGGGACGAGGCCGGCCGGCGGCCGACAACGGAGGTGAACATGCCCCGCAACGCGCTGCTCCTGCTCTCCCGGCTGCTGCT
>NZ_RZRA01000196.1:0-6939 GCF_003998945.1 Mesorhizobium sp. M7A.F.Ca.CA.003.01.2.1
GACCGGGAGGGCACCGTCTGCAGGCCGGGGCAGGCCGGACGGGATTCTTGGTGCGCGACGGATCAATCCATCGCGACGAATTGTCTCTTCAAAGCAGCGTCAGTTGCACCTGGTCTTTCCCGGCGGCAACGAACTGATCGGTCCGCAGCGTGCGCCGTTCGGCATTGAGACCAAGCCGCTTGGCTGTGATCTCGAAGCGCCGGCCGATCTGCCAGGCATAGGGACCGGCGCCCTTCATGCGCTTGCCCCATTCCGAATCGTAGTCTTTGCCGTCACGCATGGAGCGGACAAGCGACATCACATGGCGGTAACGGTCGGGATAATGGCGCAGCAGCCAGTCCTTGAAGATCGGGCTGACCTCCAGCGGCAGCCGCAGGATCACATAACCCGCCTCGCGCGCGCCGGCCGCACGTGCCGAATCGAGGATGCGTTCCATCTCCGGATCAGTCAGGCCCGGAATGATCGGAGCCACCATGACCGACGCCGGAATGCCGGCATCCGAAAGCTGCCGGATCGCTTCCAGCCGCTTGGTCGGCGTCGACGCGCGCGGCTCCATGGTGCGCGCCAGCATGCGGTCGAGCGTCGTCACCGACAGCGCCACCTTGGCGAGCCCTCGTTCGGCCATGCGCGACAGGATATCGATATCGCGCGTCACCAGGGCGGACTTTGTCACGATGCCGACCGGATGGCCGCGCGCTTCCAGCACTTCGAGGATTTCGCGCATGATCCGGTATTGCTTCTCGATCGGCTGGTAGGGGTCGGTGTTGGTGCCGATGGCGATGGTGCGCGGCTGATAGCTGTCCTTCGAAAGCTCCTTGTCGAGCAAGCGCGCCGCATCAGGTTTGGCGAACAGCTTCGATTCGAAATCCAGACCCGGCGACAGGCCCATGAACGCGTGCGTCGGGCGGGCAAAGCAATAGACGCAGCCATGCTCGCAGCCGCGATAAGGGTTGATGGAACGGTCGAAGGAAATGTCGGGCGATTCGTTGCGGGTGATGATGGTGCGCGGCTTCTCGACCTGCACTTCGGTCTTGAAGGGGGGCAGTTCTTCCAGCGAATTCCAGCCATCGTCGAACACGTGCCGGCTGACTGGCTCGAATCGGCCGGACGGGTTGATGCCGGCCGACCTGCCGCGGTTGCGGTCCGGGCGGACACGCATGCCGCTCTGCTCGACCATCGCATTGGCCATCTCGGCTCTTCCTGCTCCGAAAGCTGCAATGTCGGCGCGCACGATCTGTTCCATTTTCGCCCGCTCCCAGGGACTGTCCGTGTTGTGTCGAATCGCTCTGTTCATGAAATTATTCCTATTTCATCGATGAGAACAAAGCAAGAACTTTCTATGGTGCGATGCAAAACTGGCGCTGTGCGGCGCTTTCCGCTATTCGGCTAAGGATGCTCAGTGTTCTCATCGAAACCCGCAATGACGAGGAGGGCCTCGCCCGCACGCTCGCCTCGCTGATTGGCGGCGCGGTCGAAGGCGTGGTGCGTGAAGTCATCGTCTGCGACACAGGCTCCGCCGACCAGACGCATCGTGTGGCCGAGCATGCCGGCTGTCAGTACGTGACCGGCGGTGTCGCTGCCGGCATCCGCCAGGCCAAGGGGGACTGGTTGCTGCTCCTGGAACCGGGCGCGCGGTTGGTGGAGGGCTGGATCGATGAGGTTGTCGCGCATACGGCCAGGCAGACCATGGCCGCACGGTTTTCGCGCACGCGGGCCAGCCGCACGCCATTCCTGGCACGGGTCTTTTCGGGAAACCGCGCCCTGGCCGACGGATTGCTGATCAGCAAGCGTCAGGCGGCGGCCGCGGCCAAGAGTGCCGGCAGTGCTGAGGCCATCGCCCGCGGCCTCGCAACGAAGCGGCTCGACGCCGAGATCTGGATGGCGCCCGCCAAGCAGGAACGCCGCTCCTCGACATGATTTTTTGCAGCTGCTCAGGCCATTGTGCATTGCACAAAATCTGACGCGGGGTTAGCGTCCGTTCAAGCGGGAATTGGGTTTGGGACATGCCGAGTGGCGAGCACCGATGCGGCATCGGTGGTGCTCTCATAGCCGAGGACCCAATGAAGCTTTCAACCCCCGACACATCCGGCGCGGCCAGTCTCGAGGCTATTGCGCGCGACGGCAGTCTGTTGCGACGCATCGCGGTGCGCATTCCGACCTATCTCAAGGACCTGCGCGAAAACCCCGCCTGGCTGCCGATGTTCGTGCTGGCGCGCACAATGCCTGGACGCCGCATGCATTGGCTGGGCGCAAAACGCGCCCGCCCGGTCGCCAATGCCGGGGATACGATGTTTGCCGGTGTCGAACGGGGAGCGGTCGTCGATGCGTTGCGCTCCGACGGGCTGTTCTCAGGCTTGGTCCTGCCGCCTGATATCCATGAAGAGATCGCCGACTTCGCCGGGCGCACGCCTTGCTTCGGCAATTTCGACCGCCGTCTCGAATTCATGCCGGGGGAACATGCCGAGGCCGAGAAACGCCTTGGCCGCTCGCTGCTCAGCGGGCATTTTTTCGAGCGCATCCTCGACTGCCCGGCGGCGCTTGCCATCCAGCGCGATCCGCTGCTTCTGGATATTGCCGCGCACTATCTCGGCGGCCAGGCAAAACTGATCACGACGCGCGTCTGGTGGAGTTTTCTAACCGGTGCCGCTTCGGATGCCGACAAGAACCTCGCCTCGCTCGGCAAGTATCATTTCGACCTCGATGATTGGCGCATGCTGAAATTCTTCTTCTACCTCAAGCCGGTCGACGCCGACACCGGTCCGCATGTCTATGTCAGGGGCAGCCACAAGCGCCGCAGCCTCAAGCACCAGCTCACGCTTCTGGTTGGCCACCCCGCGCAACAGGTCCTGGATGTCTATGGCGAGCAGAGCCCGGTGACGCTGACCGGCGAGGCCGGTCTCGGTTTCGTCGAGGACCCTTTTGGCTTCCATATGGGCACCGTGCCGGCACGCACGCCCCGACTGATGATGGAAGTCGGCTTCGGCGTCTCGCCGCCGTCGCGCCGGCGGTTTCATGGCGAGCCGGTCATCCGCTGAGAGCGACGCTTGCCTCGGCTTTACGGAGCTGATTTGCCGCGCCGCAAATGCTCGTCCAGGCGCGGCATGATCTCGACGAAGTTGCACGGCATATGCCGGTAGTCGAGCTGTGCCTTCAGGATGCCGTCCCACGCGTCCTTGCAGGCGCCTGGCGAACCCGGCAGCACGAAGACGAAGGTGGCGTTGACGACGCCGCCGGTCGCCCGGCTCTGGATCGTCGAGGTGCCGATCTTGTCGTAGGAGATCCGGTGGAACACTTCCGAAAAGCCATCCATGCGCTTTTCGAAGATCGGCTCCAGCGCGTCCGGCGTCACGTCACGGCCGGTGAAACCGGTGCCGCCGGTGGTGATGACGACATCGATATTCTTGTCCCGCGACCACGCCAGAACCGTGTCGCGGATTTTTTCCCGATCGTCGGTGACGATATCGCGGGCCGCCAGCATATGGCCGGCCTCGGTGATGCGGTCGGCCAGCGTCTGGCCGGATTTGTCGTCGGCGAGGCTGCGCGTATCTGAAACGGTCAGCACCGCGATGCGCACGGGAATGAAGGAGCGGCTCTCGTCAATTCTGGCCATCAGATACCTCCGATGCGATGCTGCGCGTCGCCGCGACGAACCAGTCGGGCTGGCGGCCGCGGATTTCGGCGGCGGCGCGCTTGGCGACATTGCCGGTCTCGAACAGGCCGAAGCAGGTGGCGCCGGACCCGGACATCCGTGAAAAACCGGATCCGGCCTTGTTCAGCCAGGAAAGCGCCCTGCCGATAGCCGGCTGCATCGCCAGCGCGGCGGGCTCGAGGTCGTTGCGGGTGATCTCCAGCCAGTTGCGCAGGCTATGAAAATCGATGCTGCGCGGCAGCGGCGGCAAGGCCTCATTGTCGCGCCGGGAAAGCGCCGCAAAGACGTCCGCCGTCGAGACCGGGGTGCCCGGATTGACCAGCACCAGGCCAAGCGCCGAAAAATCCGGCACCATCGACAGTTCATCTCCGATGCCGCGCGCGACCAGAGGTCTGGCCGCCAGGCACATCGGCACATCGGCGCCGAGCGAGAGGCCGATCCGCGCCAGCTCTGCGCCGTCTATATCCAGGCCCCATGTCTCCACCAGCCCGCGCAGCACGGTCGCCGCGTCGCTCGAACCGCCGCCGACGCCGGAGGCGACCGGCAGGTTCTTTTCCAGCCGGATAGCGACCGGCGGTGTTCTCTCGTGCCCGACCGCCTGTCGCAGGGCATCGCGCGCCCTAGGCACCAGATTGCTGGCGTCGAGAGGAACCGCCGGGGCGTAGCGGCCGGACACGGTAAATTCATCGCTGTCGGCAGGCGCGATTTCGACCCTGTCGCCAAACCGCGTGAACACCGCCAGGCTCTCGATCAGATGATAGCCGTCAGGGCGCCTGCCGGTGACATGCAGCGCAAGATTGATCTTGGCGTGCGCGTGCCAGCTACGCGACCCGATGTCGGTGTCCACAATGGTCTGCGAAATGGTGCTCAGTCCTTGGCCAGCCGGTACTCGCCGGTCTTCGGATCCTTGACCAAAGTGCCCATCGCGCCGTTGGCCGTCTGCTTTTCGGTACGCCGCACCTTGGCGGTCACGCGTTCGGCTTCGCGGATGAAGGTGCGGTAGCCGAAATAGGCGGCGACGCCAACGACGGTGAAGAAAATGATCTGCGGCATACCAAAACTCCTCCCACGCTGGGCCGGCGAAGGTGGCCGGTCGGGTCGGTTAAGCTCTCATGCTAGACGCTTTTGCCGGGTTTTCAAAGCTCGAAGCGAGACCACAATGCGCGCTCTTCCGCCGCATCGATCAGGCCGCTGGCGGCAGCGCCTGCGATCTCGGGCGCTGAAAAGCCCTTGCTTGAGCCAAACAGGCCGAAGCGGCTGAGGAAACCGCGCGGTGTCGTGATCAGCCTGAGCTGGGTTTTCGCCCCGAAACGGGTCTTGAGCACCGTGCGCATGTCGCCGAGCGCATCGACCAGGCCGAGTTCAAGGCCCTTGATGCCGGTCCAGAACAGGCCGGTGAACAGGTCCGGGTCGTCTTTCAGTTTCGCGCCGCGCCGCTCCTTGACGAGGTCGATGAACGTGCCGTGCACCTCGAGCTGCAGCGCCTTCAGCCGCTCGACATCTTCCTTTTTCTCGGGCTTGAACGGGTCGAGCACCGCCTTGTTCTGGCCGGCGGTGTGGACGCGTCGCTCGATGCCGATCTTCTTCATCAGTTCCGGGAAGCCGAACGAAGCCGAGACCACGCCGATCGACCCGACGATGGAGGATGGGTCGGCGAAGATCTCATCACCGGCAACCGCGATCATGTAGCCACCCGACGCCGCCACGTCTTCGACGAAGACCAGTACCTTTCTGTTCTTTTCCGTGGCCAGGTCACGGATGCGCTTGAAGATCAGCCGCGACTGCACCGGCGAGCCGCCGGGCGAATTGATCGAGATGGCGACTGCCGGGGCGTCGTAGGAAAACGCCTTCTCAATGAGGCCAGCGGTGGAGGCCAGCGACAGGCTCGGCCGGAACTGGCCACCGCCTGCCATGATGGTGCCGTGCAGCCGGATGACCGGAATTGTGACGACGGTGGAGCGCCAGGATTTCGGCAGCAGGCGGTTGATAAGGCGTTTCACGAGGGCGCGGTCTCCGGTCGATAGGTTGCAGGCATGTAGGGATTTCCCGGCCAACGGCAATGTGGCCAGGCAGAATAGCTCAATCTCCAAACAGCGAGGCGAGGCCGTTGGTAATCATTTCGCTGCGCTCGTCAGGGCCGTTGCCTGATTGCGCGTGCAGCATCAGGGGCGGGCGGATGGCAAGCTTTCCCCGTGCCCCGAGCGCTGCCCGCACAACGATGCGGATTGCCGCGGCGTCTGGGCGAGGGTGGACGGCGAGCATTTCGGCATCGCCGAAGCGCCCTGCGATCGCATCGAGAATGGCGCCGAGCTGTTCGGGGCGGGCGATCACGGCAAGCCCGCCGCGCGGCCTGACCACCGCCGCCGCACTGCGGATCCAGCTCTCGAACACCCCGTCCTCCATGACATGGGCCTCTTTTCTGAGGCGATCGGGGGAGGCGCGGTCCCGGGGAGCGTTGAAGGGCGGGTTCATGATGACGAAGTCGAAATCATTGTCGGCGAGGCCGGCGGCCGCCCGCGCCCGGCCCGATACGGTGACATCGGCGACCAGCACGGAGGCGCGATCGCTCAGATGGGCATTGCCGGGATGGGCAAGGGTGGCTGCCGCGAAGGCCGCCATTTCCGGCGCGCGTTCGACAAGCACCGCCTCAGCGGCCGGGCAGCGCGACAGCACCGCCAGGCCGGCGGCCCCGGCACCGGCACCGAAATCGGCGAGACGACCGGCAAGAGAGGACGGCACGGAGGCCGCCAGCATCATCGCATCCATGCCGGCGCGATGACCGCCTTGCTTGGGCTGCACCAGCCAGAACCGGCCGCGATGGAAAGCGTCGACCGTATGGGCCGGCGTGTCCGGGACAAGGGCGGCGGGCGCGGCGGACATTATTTTCCGCGGATTTCGTTGGCGATGCCGGCATCCCTGAGGATGCGCCGTGCCGCGTCGGCCTGGTCGGCGTCGACCATGACGCGCTTCTGCAAAAGACCGATCGACCCTTCGAGAATGCTCATATTCTGGTCGGCGACAAAGCAGGCAATGCCGGCGTCGCGCATCAGCGATTCGACAAAGGAAATGATCACGGCATCGTTGGTGCGGACTAGTTCTATCATCGTATGAAACTCGCAGTTTGCGCTATTGATGTAAACGGGCAGGGGATTCCGGGGCAGAGCCGTTCCCTTGGGGTCGTTGACATTCTGTCGCCGCCGCCGCGCCAATTCGCCACTTGCCGTGCCCATGTCCGCCGCCCTAGAGTCCATACAGGGACTAAGGGTGCCGTCGCACGCTCTATACCAAGA
>NZ_RZRA01000197.1:0-6888 GCF_003998945.1 Mesorhizobium sp. M7A.F.Ca.CA.003.01.2.1
CCCCCGCCAGCAGCGGCATGATGCGCGGCGCGCCTTGCAGGATCTCGTTGGCGAACAGCCGGCTCTCGCGCGGAAAATCGCGCGCCATCTCCAGCTTGCGCCTGATGTAGCTGCGCAGTTCGGTTAGGGGATCGCCAATGTCGTCGAGTTCGCGCAGTGGCGCCAGCCAGGTGTCGAGCAGGCGCTGCATCAGCGTTTCGTGGATGTCTTCCTTGCGCCGGAAATAATAGAGCAGGTTCGGTTTCGACATGCCGGCAGCTTCGGCGATCTGGTCGATGGTCGAGCCGCGAAAGCCGTTGGTGGAGAAGACCTCAAGCGCCGCCTCCAGGATGAGTTCGCGCTTTTCCTGCTGGATGCGGGTGCGGCGAGGGGCATCCGTGCCGATGGTCACCGTTGCAAGCCCTCGTGTTGAGGCTCATCTGGACCAATTCTCTGGACCAGTTTTTCCCTAGCCTGTGGAACGCACTTCAGGTGCCGCATTTCCGCTAGTAATCCTTGACCGCCTACAGGGCGGTGCTAACGTTTGTCCAATCGGTCAAAAATTTGCGTAGCATGAAAACGCGGCAAAGACCAAGCGTTGGGCGCAGCGAAACAGTTTACAAGGGGAAGTCCTGGTCATGTCCAACCGGCTGAAAGTCACGCCGAACGATCTCAGTGCATTCTGGATGCCGTTCACGGCAAACCGGCAGTTCAAGCAGGCGCCGCGCATGATGGTGTCCGCCAAGGACATGCATTACACAACCAGCGACGGCCGCAAGGTGCTCGACGGCACCGCCGGCCTGTGGTGCGTCAATGCCGGCCACTGCCGTCCGAAGATCACCGAGGCGATCCAGCACCAGGCTGCCGAACTCGATTATGCGCCGGCCTTCCAGATGGGCCATCCGATCGTGTTCGAACTGGCCAACCGCCTGGTCGACCTGGCGCCCAAGGGCATGGACCATGTCTTCTTCACCAATTCCGGCTCGGAATCGGTCGAGACCGCGCTCAAAATGGCGATCGCCTATCACCGTGTGAAGGGCGAGGGCTCGCGCACCCGGTTGATCGGCCGCGAGCGCGGCTATCACGGCGTCAATTTCGGCGGCATCTCGGTCGGCGGCATCGTCACCAACCGCAAGATGTTCGGCACGCTGCTCGGCGGCGTCGACCATATGCCGCACACGCATCTGCCGGAAAAGAACGCCTTCACCAAGGGTGTGCCGGAGTATGGCGCGGAACTCGCCAACGAGCTGGAGCGTATCGTCGCCCTGCACGACGCTTCGACCATCGCCGCCGTCATCGTCGAGCCGGTCGCCGGCTCCACCGGCGTCATCCTGCCGCCGAAGGGTTATCTGGAGAAGCTGCGCGAGATCTGCACCAAGCACGGCATCCTGTTGATCTTCGATGAGGTCATCACCGGTTTCGGCCGTCTCGGCACACCGTTCGCCGCCGACTATTTCGGTGTCACGCCCGACATCATGACCACCGCCAAGGGCGTCTCCAACGGCGTCATCCCGATGGGCGCGGTGTTTGTGAAGAAGGAGATCCACGACGCCTTCATGACCGGCCCCGAGCACATGATCGAGTTCTTCCACGGCTACACCTATTCGGGCAACCCCATCGCCTGCGCGGCCGCACTCGGCACGCTTGACACCTACAAGGAAGAGGGCTTGCTGACCCGTGGCGAGGAGCTGGCGCCGTACTGGGAAGACGCGCTGCATTCGCTGAAAGGCGAGCCGAACGTCATCGATATCAGGAACATCGGCCTGATCGGTGCGATCGAGCTGGCGCCGATCGCCGGCCAGCCGACCAAACGGGCCTTCTCGGCCTTCGTCAAGGCGTTCGAGCGCGGCGCGCTGATCCGCACCACCGGCGACATCATCGCGCTCTCGCCGCCGCTGATCATCACCAAGGGCCAGATCAACGAATTGATCGACCATGTTCGAGATGTGCTGAGGTCAATCGATTGACGGACTGACGCGGTCGGTTGAGGTCGGCGCGGCAGCGCGCCGACCTGACCTTTTGCTTGCAACGAACCATTACAGTCAGGCGGGCAACGCACCGATCCCGGTCAGGATCACCCGCTTGATATTTTCCTTGGCTTCCCGCCATTGCCGGTCGGACAGAGGTTTTCCGCCATTGAGTGTCTCGATCTGATGGCCGAAATCGGCGTAGTGCTGGGTCGTAGCCCAAAGCATATAGAGCAGATGACGCGGATCCACCGGGTCCATCTTGGCTTCCTCGATCCAGCGCCTGATGATCTCGACGCGGCCGTCGGTCCATTCGCGCAGCGTCGATTCCATATAGTCCTGAAGCACCGGCGCCCCGTGCATCACTTCGGAGGCCCAGACCTTCGAGCCGTCGGGATGGCGGCGTGATATTTCCATCTTGGCGTCGATATAGGCACTGATGCCGTCTATGGGCCCGCGCGCCGCGTCGAAGCAATTGGCCGCCTGTAGCCAGATTTCAAAGATGTTTTGAACGACCGACCGGTAAAGCTCTTCCTTGGTGGCGAAATAGTAGTGGAGATTTGCCTTCGGCAGTCCGGCCAGATCCGCAATCAACTGCATCGTGGCGCCGCCAAACCCTGCCTCCGCAAACACCTTCTCTGCAGCGACGAGAATGGTTTTTTCATTCTCTCGGCGGATCTCCTGTCGCCGCATGGGGCGGGTGGGTTCTGCCATGTCTACCCCAAGATTCTAGTTGACCGCTTGGTCAGGTTGTGTAGTTTAAAAGCTGACCATACGGTCAAGCTGTAAATCACTCAAGGGGCGACAAGACCCCTGGTGTAGATGGGAACTCGAGATGGCCGCACCCGGCGAGAATCTGCGAATCAATTCAAACCGTTTGTGGGATTCCATCATGGAGATGGCGAAGATTGGCCCCGGCATTGCCGGCGGCAACAATCGCCAGACCGTGACCGACGAAGACGGCGAAGGGCGGCATCTGTTCAAGCGCTGGTGCGATGCGGCCGGGCTCGAAATGGGCGTCGATGAAATGGGCACGATGTTTGCCCGCCGCGAAGGCACCGATCCCAGCCTGCCGCCGGTCTATGTCGGCAGCCATCTCGATACGCAGCCGACCGGCGGCAAGTATGACGGCGTGCTCGGCGTACTGGGCGGGCTTGAAGTGGTGCGCTCGCTCAACGATCTCGGCATCAAGACCAAACATCCAATCGTCGTCACCAACTGGACGAACGAGGAGGGCTCGCGCTTCGCGCCGGCTATGATGGCGTCCGGCGTGTTCGCCGGCGTGCTCGACCAGGCCGATGTGTACGGGCATGTCGACAAGCAGGGCAAGAAATTCGGCGAGGAACTGGAGCGCATCGGCTGGAAAGGCCCCGAGAAGGTCGGCGACCGCAAGATCCATGCCTTCTTCGAACTGCATATCGAACAGGGTCCGATCCTCGAGGACGAAGATATCGACATCGGTGTCGTCACCCATGGCCAGGGCCTTAAATGGCTGCAGGTGACGCTGACCGGCAAGGAAGCCCATACCGGCTCGACGCCGATGCCCAAGCGCCGCAATGCCGGGCTCGGCATGGCGCGGGTGATCGAACTGGTGCACGAGATCGCCATGGACTACCAGCCCGATGCCGTCGGCGCGGTCGGCCACATGGAGGTCTATCCCAATTCGCGCAACATCATCGCCGGGCGCACCGTCTTCACCGTCGATATCCGCTCGCCGGAAAAGGAAGTGCTGGACGCGATGGATGGCCGCATCCGCGAAGGCATCGACACGATCTGCGATGCACTCGACATCCGCTGCGAGATCGAACAGGTCGGCGCTTTCGATCCGGTGACTTTCGATGCCGGCTGCGTCAAGGCGATCCGCGATGCCGCCGACCGCCTTGGCTATTCCCATCGCAACATCGTTTCCGGTGCCGGCCACGACGCCTGCTGGATCAACCGCGTCGCGCCCACCGCCATGGTGATGTGCCCTTGCGTCGATGGCCTCAGCCACAACGAGGCCGAAGAGATCACCAAGGAATGGGCTTCGGCGGGTGCCGATGTCTTGTTCCACGCGGTGGTGGAGACGGCTGTCATCGTGGAGTGAGCTTAGAATCCACCTTCCAAACGACGCTCGTAAAGAAGCGCGAAGAGAACAAGGGAACAGTCAATGACCAAAGTCATCCGAAACGGCACCATCGTCACCGCCGACCGCACCTGGAAGGCCGATGTGCTGATGCAGCACGGCAAGATCGTCGCCATCGGTTCGGGCCTGCATGGCGACCATGAGTTCGACGCCACCGGCTGCTACATCATGCCGGGCGGCATCGACCCGCACACCCATCTCGAAATGCCGTTCATGGGCACCTATTCGGCCGATGATTTCGAATCCGGCACGCGCGCGGCGCTCTCCGGCGGCACGACGATGGTGGTCGATTTCTGCCTGCCGGCGCCGCAGCAGTCGCTGCTCGAAGCCTTGCAGATGTGGGACAACAAGACCTCGAAGGCGTCGTGCGACTACTCCTTCCACATGGCGATCACCTGGTGGGGCAAGCAGGTGTTCGACGAGATGGCCACGGTCGTCGACAAGGGCATCACCTCGTTCAAGCATTTCATGGCCTACAAGGGCGCGCTGATGGTCGACGACGACGAGATGTATGCGTCGTTCCAGCGCTGCGCCGATCTCGGCGCGCTGCCGCTCGTTCATGCCGAGAATGGCGACGTGGTGGCGGCACTGTCGCAGAAGCTGCTGGCTGCCGGCAACAACGGCCCCGAGGGCCACGCCTATTCGCGGCCGCCCGAAGTGGAAGGCGAGGCGACCAACCGCGCCATCATGATCGCCGACATGGCCGGCGTGCCGCTCTATGTCGTGCATGTCTCCTGCGAGCAGAGCCACGAGGCGATCCGCCGGGCGCGCCAGAAGGGCATGCGGGTGTTCGGCGAGCCGCTGATCCAGCACCTGACGCTGGACGAGAGCGAGTATTTCGACAAGGACTGGGACCATGCGGCACGCCGCGTGATGAGTCCGCCCTTCCGCAACAAATCGCACCAGGACTCGCTGTGGGCCGGCCTGCAGGCGGGTTCGCTGCAGGTGGTGGCGACCGATCATTGCGCTTTCACCACCAAACAGAAGCGCAACGGCGTCGGCGATTTCACCAAGATCCCGAACGGCACCGGCGGGCTTGAAGACCGCATGCCGGTGCTGTGGACCACAGGCGTCAACACCGGCCGGCTGACGATGAACGAGTTCGTCGCGGTGACCTCGACCAACATCGCCAAGATCCTCAACATGTATCCGAAGAAGGGCGCCATCGTAGAGGGTGCCGACGCCGACATCGTCGTCTGGGATCCCAAGCGCAAGAAGACAATTTCGTCCAAGAAGCAGCAATCGGTGATCGACTACAATGTCTTCGAGGGTTTCGAGGTGACCGGCCTGCCGCGGTTCGTGTTCTCGCGGGGCGAACTGTCGATCCAGGAGTCCGAGGTCAAGACCAAGCCCGGCCATGGTGAATTCGTCGGCCGCGAGCCGAATGCGGCCGTCAACCGGGCGCTGTCGACGTGGAAGGAAATCTCCGCGCCGCGCAAGGTGGAACGCACCGGCATCCCGGCGACCGGGGTTTGAGGTGCGGCGCGGGGGACTTCTTTTCGCGGCAGTTTTGGTTCTGGTGGCCAGCCAAGTGTCGGCGGCCGGCATCGACCTAGCCAAACCTTATGGCAACAAGTCCGGCTGCATCAACAAGAACGGCCAGGAAGTCTACGCCGAGGACATGCTGCTTCTAACCAACACCGACTTCATCACGGCGACGAGCGCTTGCACCTTCACCGGCAAGAGGGTCCAGGCCGACGGCTCGCTTGTGGTGAAGGCGGAGTGCGAGGCCGAAGGCGAAGAGGGCAAGTCGCCCGCCACCTTCATCATCAAGCACAGCACCAAGAACGCCAAGAAACTGGTGATCGCGGATGCGGACGGCACCGTCTATGGGGAAGTGTCTCGGTGCCGATGATTGCCGAAGCTGGCGGGCGCAAACCTCTAGCAATTGGCCGACGGGCGCCTAGCCCGGCGAAGTCAGCTTCCGGCGACCAGCGCATCCAGTTCCGGCAGCAGGACGACGCTCTCCTGTTCGTTGGGATCGGTGCGCGCAATGACGGCAGAGGACGGGGCGCCGCTCAGGTTGGCCGGCAGATGCGGCACGCCGGCGGGGATGTAGAAGAGATCACCGGCCTTGACGACGATATGATGCTCGAGCCGGTCGCCATACCAGGTGTGAACTTCGCCGGAGAGCACATAGATCGCCGTCTCGTGGCTCTCGTGCATATGCGCCTTGGCGCGGGCGCCGGGCGGCATGGTGAGCATGTGCATGCAGATGCCGGAGGCACCGACGGTCTCGGCGGCAATGCCGGCGAAATAGGTCAGCCCCTGCTTGCCTTCATAAGTGCTTTCAGGGCGGATAAGATGACAAGTGGGTTTAGGCGACATCGGGGAAACTCCGGGCGTCGATCGCGTGGGACAAGGTCAGAGGGACAGGGCCAAATGGGACAGGGCAAGTGGAAAACAACATCGCGATAAAAGCAATCGGATTCCAGCCGCCGCGGGAACGGAAACAGGCAGGCGGCAACCGATGACGGGGAATTCGCCAGCCGTCGTCGCGGCAAGCAAACTCGGGCTGACTTTCCAGACCAATGACGGGCCGGTGCAGGCGCTGTCCAATGTCGATCTCACCATCGGCAAGGGCGAGTTCGTCTCCTTCATCGGGCCTTCGGGCTGCGGCAAGACCACGCTGCTGCGCGTCATCGCCGATCTGGAGAAGCCGACCTCGGGGGCGATTTCCGTCAATGGCATGACAGCAGAGCAGGCGCGCGAGAAACGCGCCTATGGCTATGTCTTTCAGGCGGCGGCGCTGTTTCCGTGGCGGACCATCGAGCGCAATGTGGGGCTGCCGCTGGAGATCATGGGCCTATCCAGGGC
>NZ_RZRA01000198.1:0-6888 GCF_003998945.1 Mesorhizobium sp. M7A.F.Ca.CA.003.01.2.1
GTCGTCGGCATCCGACGTGATCGTCGCCACCACCACCTGCAGCGGCGCGAACCACAGCGGGAAATGGCCGGAATAGTTCTCGATCAGGATGCCGAGGAAGCGCTCCATCGAGCCACAGATGGCGCGGTGAACCATGACAGGCTGCTTCTTCTCGGAATCCGAGCCGATGTAGAAGGCGCCAAACCGCTCCGGCAGGTTGAAATCGACCTGCGTCGTGCCGCACTGCCATTCGCGGCCGATGGCATCCTTCAGCACATATTCGAATTTCGGCCCGTAGAAGGCGCCCTCACCCGGATTGATCGAGGTCTTGATGCGATTGCCGGACCGTGTCCTGATCGTCTCCAGCACGCCGCCCATGATCGCCTCGGCGTGATCCCACGCCTCGTCGGTACCGACGCGTTTGTCCGGCCGCGTCGACAGCTTGACGCTGATTTCGTCGAAACCGAAATCAGCATAGGTCGACAGGATCAGATCGTTGATGCGCAGGCATTCCGCCGCCAGCTGCTCTTCGGTGCAGAAGATGTGCGCATCGTCTTGCGTAAAACCGCGCACACGCATCAGCCCGTGCAGCGCGCCGGATGGTTCGTAACGGTGGACGTTGCCGAATTCTGCAAGTTTGACAGGCAGATCGCGATAAGACTTCAACCCATGCTTGAAAATCTGCACATGGCCCGGGCAGTTCATCGGCTTCAGAGCGAAGATCCGGTCGTCATCGGTATCGTCGCCGGCCACCGTCACCTTGAACATGGCGTCGCGATACCATCCCCAATGGCCTGACGTCTCCCACAGGCTCTTGTCGAGAACCTGCGGCGCGTTGACCTCCTGATAGCCCTGCTCGTCGAGGCGGCGGCGCATGTAGTTGACCAGGTTCTGGAACATCTTCCAGCCCTTGGCGTGCCAGAAGACGACGCCAGGCCCCTCTTCCTGGAAATGGAACAGGTCCATCTCGCGGCCGATCTTCCTGTGGTCGCGCTTCTCGGCCTCCTCCAGCATCGTCTGATAGGCTTCGAGCTGCGCCTGATCAGCCCAGGCCGTGCCGTAGATGCGGGTCAGCATCGGATTGTTCGAATCGCCGCGCCAATAGGCGCCGGCCACCTTCATCAGTTTGAAGGCGTTGCCGATCTGCCCCGTCGAGGCCATGTGCGGGCCACGGCAAAGGTCGAACCAGTCGCCCTGCGCGTAGATCTTGAGATCCTGATCCTCGGGAATGGCGTCGATCAGCTCCAGCTTGTAGCGTTCGCCCTTGTCGGCAAACACTTTCTTCGCCTTGTCGCGCGACCAGACTTCCTTGGTGAACGGCTTGTTGCGCGAAATGATCTCGCGCATCTTCTTCTCGATCACGGGAAAATCGTCAGGCGTGAACGGCTCGTTGCGGGCGAAGTCGTAGTAAAACCCGTTCTCGATCACCGGCCCGATGGTCACCTGCGTTCCCGGCCACAATTCCTGCACGGCTTCCGCCAACACATGTGCGGCGTCGTGACGGATCAGTTCGAGTGCGCGCGGGTCGTCGCGGGTGACGATCTCGACCTTGCCGGATTTGCCAAGCGGATCGCTGAGATCGCGGACGGTGCCGTCGATCGCATAGGCGACCGCCTTCTTGGCCAGCGACTTCGAGATCGATTCGGCGAGGCCGGCACCGGTCATCGCCGCGTCGTATTCGCGGACGGAGCCATCGGGAAATGTCAGGGAAACGGAATTCAGCATGTATATCTCCTATCCAGTCCCGCAAACGAGCGCGGGTGGTTGAAATGCATGTCGCCCAAAAGTGTGTGGACGGTTTTGGGGTTACGACATGCAAAGAGTAGGCCGGATGCGTCCGGCAGCGGCTGTCTTTTATGGACAGATTCCGCCGCCGTAAAGCCCGGCTCAAATGTCAGACTTCATTTGATGAGCAGCGGCAGGTCCTTCAGGAACGCGGCTCGGGTCTTGAGGCCTTTGGGCATATCGGTCCGATCGGTGTCGACGACAAGGCGCGCAAAGACGATCTGGCGGCCATCCTTGTTCGCCCAGCCGACGAACCACCCAAGCGAGCGCTTATCCTGAACCTTGTCGGCATCGTTGCGCAGCCTGGTGCTTCCGGTCTTGCCCTGCACCGTCCAGCCTCCGGCCTGGAAGGTCGGGATGATGGCTGATGTCATGTCGTAGGCCCTGGCCGAGACAGGCAGCTTGCGGGCCAGCAGCTTGCGCAGGAAATCGACCTGCTCGACCGGCGTGATCTTGAGCGAGGAGTTTATCCAGGATTGGGTCAAACCATCATTCTTGCCGGGATTGCCGGAAACATCGGCATTGCCGTAGCCGAATTTGGAGACATAGCCAGCCAATTTTTCCGGCCCGAGCCGACTGGTGATTTCACGGGAGAACCAGACGATCGAATCCCGTTCCCAGATCACCGGATCGACGGTCTTCTGGTCCCGCTTCACCGCCTTGAACTCCGGCTTGTAGTCCCACGCCGGCGTATGCTCGTCGCTCAGGATCCCGCTGTCATAGCCGATCAGCGACAGCGGCACCTTGAACGTCGAGGCCGGGCTGAACCGCTGGTCGCACACTCCGTCCTGGTAAAGCGTCTTGCCGCTCGCCGCATCGGCGATCACCGTGCACTGCAAATCCCCCAGCGGCGCCGATTGCGCGCGCAGCGGAAATCCCAGCAGCCAGGCGAGCAGGAACAGGATCCCGGCAAAGATGAAGGGAAGACGGTCGAAATTGCGCATTTTCTGCTCGCTCCAGAAGGGGGTTCGCGAGCGGCTTAGCGGGGTCTCTTGTCTCGATTTTGTCTCAAATGCGCAGTCTTTGTGCAGGCTGTTGTTAACCCTACCGGATCGTAAACCTGCTATTCTCCCCGGCCATCATTCCTGCGCTTTGCCGCGCTTGCTGCCGATCCGCCAGTACCGCCAGGGCATGAACCAGAGATAGCGATCCGCAAGCGCCTCCGGCACGAGGTCTATGCCATGCGTGCCGAATGGCCCGCAGCGCAGCACGCGGAAGAATCCCATCCAGCCGCCGGCCCACAGGCCATGGCGGGCGATCGCCTCATGCGCATATTCCGAACAGGTCGGCAGATGCCGGCAGGAATTGCCGACAAAGCCCGACAGCGTCAGCTGGTAGAGGCGCACGAGCGACGTGCCGAGGAGACGGCCTGGCGTCTTGCGCCAGGGGCCGGGCCAGTTGCGGCCGCGTTTTTGCGACCCGTCTATATGCGCATGCCCATGCTGGTCGCGCACCACAGTCTCCGTATCGCGTTTCCCAGGCGATAGATGTGGACTTCCGCCGGAGAACGCAATCCCCGCTCCTTGCGCGCCCCGCCATCACGGACGGGAACGGCGAAACGGCTGCCTGTCAGCCGACGGCGCCCAGCGGCCACGACTGGCCGGCCCCTCGCGGCGCTTTGAATGCTGCTTTTCGTCACGCCATTGAAACGTCACGATCCGCATGACATCGCCAAAAATGTTCAGCAACTGGATCATGGTCGGTCTCCTTCGACATGGATTAGACCGCCGCTGGCCTTCGCCTTCAAACGAGTATAATTTCCACTTCGGATAATCCTGGGTTATGCGAAATGAAGCGTGGGCGCCTGCCGCTGACGGCATTGAGGAGCTTCGAGGCGGCGGGCCGGCATCTGAGCTTCAGCCGGGCCGCCGAGGAGCTTTTCGTCTCGCAGGCGGCGATCAGCCGGCAGATCCGCGAGCTCGAAATCTTCCTGCATCGACCCTTGTTCGAACGTCACCATCGACGAGTCGAACTGACCGACACCGGCCGGCGTCTGCTGGATCAGCTTGTCAGAAGTTTCGACGCCATCGATACCTTGCTTGGCGATCTGGTGGCGACACCGGCACAGTCCGTGGTCCGCGTCAGTGTCGAGCCGTCGCTTGCCTCCGTGTGGCTGGTTCCCCGGCTCAACCGGTTTCGCCAATTGCGGCCCGACATCGACGTCTCCCTCGAAGTCGATCCAAGGCTGATCGAGTTCCGCAGCGATCAGCCGGAGCTTGCCTTGCGCTTCAGCGCGCATGCCGACTCGTGGCCGCGCAGCCAGGCCGAGCGGCTTGCCTCGACGGTCGATTCGCCGGTCCTGTCGCCGGCGCTGCTTGCTTCTGGCCCTGCCCTCAGGAAGCCAATCGATCTTGGCCGCTACACGCTTTTGCACGAGGAGAACCGCCAGGGCTGGGCGCGCTGGTTCGAAGCGGCCGGCGTGCCCGCCGACGCCGTGCCCGCGCGCGGGCCGATGCTGGCGGATGCGTCGCTTTCAAAGCAGGCCGCCTTGCTCGGACATGGCGTGGCATTGGGCGATCTGTTGCAGATCGGCGGGGAAATCGCATCCGGCGCGCTGGTCAAGCCGTTCGACATCGACGTCGCATCCGGCGCCTATTGGCTGGTGGCCAGAAACCTGCACGACCTCTCGGAGCCGGTCGCCGCGTTCGCCGACTGGCTCAGAAGCGAATTTGCCGAAAGCAGGCGGGCGCTGGAAGCGCAGGTTTAAACCCTTCTGGCCCGGTTCCTGTCCAGCCAAATGCCAAGCAGTGGCAGCAAAGATTTGGGCGCCTGCGCGAAGCCTGCGCACCGTGGACGGCCAAATCCCAAGGTCAGGCCGCTTCTTCGGCGCGCTTCTTCTCGATCTGGCCGATCGCGTCGACCACGGCATCGAAAGTCAGCATGGTCGAAGCGTGCCGCGCCTTGTAGTCGCGCACCGGCTCCAAATATCTGAGATCCGCAAAGCGGCCGTCCGGCGGGGCGCCATTTTCCTTGAGCATCTTCAGCATGGAGTCGCGCACCGCGCGCAATTCCTCGGCACTCGCGCCGACGACATGCTGCGCCATGATCGATGACGACGCCTGGCCGAGCGCGCAGGCCTTCACGTCATGGGCAAAGTCCGTGACGACGCCGTCCTGCATCTTGAGGTCGACGGTGACGGTCGAACCGCATAGCTTGGAGTGCGCCTTGGCGGTCGCGTCAGGATGATCGAGACGGCCGATGCGGGCGATGTTTCCGGCAAAACCGAGAATTTTCGCGTTGTAGACGTCGTTTATCATAATTTTCCAATCCGTCGCCGCCAAGCGAACAGCGATTGCCGCTGTCGTGTCTTCCTTTCGCTCGCTATGACCTTATATAATGCTGGCAGTCCGGTATCGACAAGAACGACGAAAGCCAATGTCCTTGCCGGGAAGTTCACGCCGCTTACGGGGCTGGAAACGGGGCGAGTTTCCGACACCGAAAGGTCGTGGTCCGTTCAACTCGTTCCTCCGCCGAGAGGGACTACGGGAGACGCCTTTATGGATGCCGTCATCAAGAAGCTCATGCCACAGTCAGCCTATATGGAAAAGCCGGTCACCGACCGGCCAAGCGAAGCCGAAGTCGAAGCCGCCGTGCGCACACTTTTGCGCTGGACCGGCGACAATCCGGACCGCGAAGGGTTGGTCGACACGCCGAAGCGGGTGGCAAAGGCCTTTCGCGAAATGTTCGGTGGTTACGACATGTGCCCGGCCGACGAGCTCGGCCGCACCTTCGAGGAGGTCGCCGGCTACGATGACCTGGTCATCGTCAAGGACATAACATTCCATTCGCATTGCGAGCACCACATGGTGCCGATCATCGGCAAGGCGCATGTCGGGTATCTTCCGGACGGCAAGGTCGTCGGCCTGTCCAAGATCGCGCGTGTCGTCGATATCTTCGCCCACCGCCTGCAAACCCAGGAGGCGCTGACGGCGCAGATCGCCGGCGTCATCCAGGACGTGCTCAATCCGCGCGGCGTCGCCGTCATGATCGAGGCCGAGCACATGTGCATGGCCATGCGCGGCATCCGCAAGCAGGGATCAACCACGCTGACCTCGACCTTCACCGGCGTTTTCAAGGACACGCCCGAAGAGCAGGTCCGTTTCGTCACCATGGTGCGCGGCGGCGGGGTCTGATCGGCCCTCGCCGGCCATCAAAATAAGGACCGGCGATGTCGGCACTGGAATTTCCAAAAGCTCCGTCGGACAAGAAGGCTCTCGAGGAAGGCGCGGTGTTTTCGCCGCGCTTCGATGCAGCCGGGCTGGTCACGGTCGTCGTGACAGACGCCGCGGACGGCATGCTGTTGATGGTTGCGCATATGAACGCGCAAGCACTGGCGCTGACGCTTGAGACCGGCATCGCCCACTACTGGTCGCGCTCGCGCAGCGCGCTTTGGAAAAAGGGCGAAACATCAGGCAATTTTCAGCATGTCGTCGAGATGCTCACGGATTGTGACCAGGATGCCATATGGTTGCGCGTCAAAGTGTTGGGCCACGACGCAACCTGTCACACTGGCCGGCGTTCATGCTTTTATCGGACGGTGGGGCTGGTCGACGGCAAAGGGACGCTTGCCATCGACGGCAGCAAGCCGCTGTTCGATGCGGAAAACACGTATCGGAAACCAACAGCTTGAACCTTCTGCCTGACACCGACGACACAGATTCATCATTTCGATACGCCCCGCTCGTATAGTAGCCGTGGGACAAGGGAGATTATGATGCTCGAGTGGGCGTCATTGCGTAACAGACCAGATGTCAGGGAGGCCAACGGCCTGTCCTCGTCAGGCGGCGCGTCCGAAACGAACTCCCAAAAGAAAACAGGCATTTCGCTCGCCTTGGGTGGCGGGTGCGCCCGCGGCTGGGCGCATATCGGCGTGCTGCGCGCGCTGGATGAAGCCGGCATCGAAGTATCGATGATCGCCGGCACCTCGATCGGCGCGCTGGTCGGCGGCTGCTATCTCGCCGGCAAACTGGACGAGCTCGAAGAATTCGCCCGCAGCCTGACCAAGCGCCGCATTTTCGGCCTGCTCGATCTCAATTTACGCGGCAGCGGCCTGTTCGGCGGCATGAAACTCGATGCAAGGCTGCGCGAGCACATGGCCGGCATTCGTTTCGAGGACCTTGCCAA
>NZ_RZRA01000199.1:0-6853 GCF_003998945.1 Mesorhizobium sp. M7A.F.Ca.CA.003.01.2.1
TTCCTGGACGGAAGCGATAATTCCCGAACGGACGCAATGGTTGGGGCAACCGGCTCCGGCTTTGCTGCGCCCGTGATCTGGATTTTTCGGCAACGAGATCGGCGCCCGTGCGGTTCGGACCAGTCCGGACGACAGACGGTCGACGCATTGGAACGTGGATGCCGGACGAGAAGTCAAGCAAGCGAACCGACCGGGCCAAGGCACAAGCCAGCCACGGCCCGGCTGTCATGCGCAAGGCCGGTGCCGCGCATTTTGCGGGAGCGAGCGTCCATGTCTCGCTGGCCGGCGAGATCGGCCTGCGGATCGTGCGTGGCGACTATCCGCCCGGCACCATCCTGCCCAACGAGTCCAGATGGGCCGAGATCTTCAATGTCAGCCGTTCGGCGGTGCGCGAAGCCATCAAGATGCTGATGGCGAAAAGCCTGTTGGCCTCACGCCCCAAGATCGGCAGCTGGGTCGAGCCGAAGGAGCGCTGGAACCTGCTCGACCGCGACGTGCTGGCCTGGTACGCGACGGCGCCCGACCGCGAGGCGTTCCTGCGAACCGTGCAGGAGTTTCGTCATATCATCGAGCCGGAAGCATCGGCCTTTGCAGCCATACGGCGCAGTGACGAGCAAATGGCGGAAATCAGCCAGGCCTGCCGCGAGATGGGCGAAGCCTTGAGCCTGCAGGAGCGTATCCGCGCCGATACGCGCTTTCATCTGGCCATCCTGCGCGCCTCCGGCAACGACCTTCTGGTGCCGCTCGGCGTGCTGATCGAGTCGGCGCTCGACCATCTTTTCGCATTCACGACACAGCAGGTCGCCGATCAGCGCCAGGCGCAGAAGCTGCATGAGGCGATCGAAAAGAACATCCGCCTGCAGCGCCCGGCCGCCGCGCGCAACGCCGTGCACAAGCTGCTTGCGGATACCGATGAAGGGATCGGGCGCTGGAGGCGGTGATCGGCGCCTGCGTTGGGCAATCGGTTAAATGGTCTGCTTCTTGCCATCCTTCATCGGCATCAGGTCGACGCCGTTCACCTTCCCGATATGCGTTGCCAGCATCGGTACGAATTGCTCGGCCGGGCCGGTTGCGTGGGCACCGGCGAAGGCGTTCTTGGTGGCGTTGCCGAGCGGGTTGGCAATGCCGGCCGCACCCGCCATCGATTCCAGATAGGTCAGGTCCTTGAAGGCGTTGGCGATGGTGAATTTGTGCGCGTCGCGGTCACCTTCCAGCGTCCAGCGCATGAAGGTCTGGTAGAAGCCGCAATCCATGCGGCCATTGCGGATGACGCTGTCGAAGCGCGGCGGCGAGATGCCGACCTTCTCAGCCAGTGCCAGTGCCTCGGAATAGATCGCGGCGTAGCCGAGCGAGATGAAATTGTTGAGCAGCTTCATGCGATGGCCATCGCCGGTGTCGCCGATATGGACGATGCGGCCGGCCCAGGTTTCGATTACCGGTTTCACCCTGGCAAAGAGGGTGTCCGGCGCGCCGACCATGGCGTCGAGTGTGCCTTCCCAGGCTTCCTTCGGCGTGCGGCTGAGCGGTGCGTCGACAAAATCGATGCCGAGCGCCTTGAGTTCAGCGGCAAGCGCAATGGTCGAGACGGGGTCGGAGGTCGAGCAGTCGACGACGACGGAACCTTTCTTCAAACCCTCCTTGAGGCCGCCCGGGCCGCGAATGATGGCTTCGACCTCGCGCGAACCGGTGACGCAGATGAAGACGATTGTCGATGCCGCCGCCACATCGCGCGAGGTCGATGCTTCGGTGGCGCCGCGGCCAAGCAGGTCTTCCGCCGGCTTGCGGTTCTTGCGGCCGAGAAAGGTCAGGCTGTAGCCCTTGTCGACGATGTTCTTGGCGATCCCGTGGCCCATCAGGCCAAGCCCGATGAAGCCGATCTTTTCGCTCGCGGCAGTCGTGTTCATGTCTTCAAGTCCTGTTGCAATGATTGATGTCAGGCGCTGCCGTTTTGCAGGCGAGGGTGGTTGCGGATGGCGATATTGTCTGACAATACACATAAATTCCTGAGGATGTGGAGAGCAAAATGACGAAGCGGATCATGTTCACCGGCGGCAGCGGCAAGGCCGGACGCCATGTCGTCCAGTATCTGGTCGAGCAAGGCTGCCAGGTGCTCAACATCGACACCAGGCCGCTCGACAACCCCAAGGTGCGCACGCTGATCACCGACATCACCGACAGCGGGCAGGTGTTCAACGCACTGTCGAGCTATATGGGCCTGCATGAATTCGACCCCTCGCTGCGTCCGCAGCCGGTCGATGCGGTGGTGCATTTCGCCGCCATCCCGCGCATCATGATCACCACCGACAACGAGGTGTTCCGCATCAATGCGCTCGGCACCTACAATGTCATCGAGGCGGCAGTTAAGCTCGGTATCCGAAAGGTAATCATCGCCTCCAGCGAGACCACCTATGGGCTGGTCTTCGCCAACGAGCCGCGCGATCCAAAATATTTCCCGCTCGACGAGGAGTATGACGTCGATCCGATGGACAGCTATGCCTTGTCCAAGGTCGTCAACGAGAAGACGGCGCGGGCCTTCGCGCAGCGCAACGGCACCGACATTTATGCCCTGCGCATCGGCAACGTCATCGAGCCGCACGAACATTCGCTGTTTCCGAAATGGTTCGCCGATCCGGGTTTCCGCAAGCGCATCGCCTGGAGCTATGTCGACGCGCGCGACCTTGGCCAGATCACGCTGCGCGCCATAGAGAAGGACGGGCTCGGCTATCAGGTGTTCAACGCGGCCAATGACGACACCTCGTCCGACCTGCCGACAGCCGAACTCTTGAAGCGGTTCTACCCCGGCGTGCCGGTCAAGGCCGAACTCGGCGAATACGAGACGCTGCTCTCCAACCGCAAGGCGCGTGACGTGCTGGGCTTCCGCCCGGAGCATAGCTGGCGCAAATACGTCAAGCAGGCCTAGGCATGTCGACACTCAGGTGATGCCGGCCTGCGAATGACGGCTTTCTGCGCTTCCGCCTTCGCCGGCCGAAGCACTTATGAGTGGTCGTGGCAGTCAAGGCTACGGCCGGCGTAGGCCGATGCTCACGTACCCAAAAGTACGCTGCGCTCCGGTTCTCGAAATCCGTCATTCTCGGCTCGGCCTGACCTGAATATCGACATGCCAATCAAGCGGCGGATCGGGGCTGATCTGTGCACAGCGGGCAGCTTTGCGATGCAAGCCGCTTGCTGCGCTTGACAGCCTGCTTAATACGGACTTTCTGGACCCCATGCGGGACGCGAAGCCGAACAAGGAAAAATCGTTGGGGAAAGCGGCCTCCGGGGACCGTCCGGGCGGCGTTCGCCGGGCGGACGCCGCGCGTATTCCCGGCTCCAGCGTCCACGCCTCGCTGGCCAGTGAAATCGGCCTCAGGATCGTGCGCGGCGATTATCCGCCTGGCACCATCCTGCCCAATGAAGCGAAATGGTCGGAGACCTTCAGCGTCAGCCGCTCGGCGGTGCGCGAAGCGATCAAGATGCTGATGGCCAAGAGCCTTTTGGCCTCACGTCCCAAGATCGGCAGCTGGGTCGAGCCGAAGGAACGCTGGAACCTGCTCGATCGCGATGTGCTGGCCTGGTACGCGACGTCGCCGGACCGCGAAGTGTTCCTCAAGACGGTGCAGGAATTCCGCCATATCATCGAGCCGGAAGCGACCGCGTTCGCCGCGATGCGAAGAACCGACGAGCAGATGGCCGAGATCAGCCTGGCCTGCCGTGAGATGGGCGCGGCGACGAGCCTGCAGGAGCGGACCCGCGCCGACACGCGCTTCCATCTCGCCATCCTGCGGGCTTCGGGCAACGACCTGCTGGTGCCGCTCGGCGTACTGATCGAATCCGCCTTCGATCATCTCTTTGCCTATACGACACGGGAGATCGACGATCTCAACCACGCGCAGAAGCTGCACGAGGCGATCGAGAAGAACATCCGCCTGCAGCGCCCCGACGCGGCGCGCAATGCTGTGCGCAAATTGCTCGCCAACACAGACGGCGTCATCCGCGCCCGGTAAGGCCGGACCGGCCGCTAATCATCCTTGTCCCGTCCGAAGGCGCTGCGCAGTTCGTCCTTGGCGTCCTCAAGCACTTTTTTGCGCGCGGCAGGCAAGTTCTTGCCGGCGCGGTTGATGTAAAAATTCAGCATCGACATGGCGGATTGGAAAGGCTCGGCCTTGCGCCTGTGGCTGTGTTCGGCGGATCGTTTCAGCGAGGCGGCGATCTTCCTGGCGTCGTCGGATTCGAAGACGTGATCCTCAAGATCCATTGCGTTGCTGTGCTCGGTCACCTCGGCCGACCATTTTTTCCTGGTGGCGGTCATCGCAGGACTCCTTTGCGGGGTGGGTTGCCGGGAAACTCCGCACATCGGTATCGGTTCCGCCCTGGCTCTGGAGCCACGGATTTGCCCGCTGTGGCGCTGCTGCGGCCTGAGAATGCGCCGATAGTGGCGCAAACGGCAGCCGATCTCCGAGACCGCCGACAGGAAACGCCTTGACCCGAACCGACAGCCTCCAGCCCGGCCCCGGCATCGACAGCTCCTATGCCTGGATGCGGCTTGCCATCTCGATGCTGCTGGCGACGATCGGCGCCGTGGGCATGTGGGCTGTCGTCGTCGTGCTGCCCGCCGTGCAGGCCGAGTTCGGCGTCGACCGCGCCGCGGCGTCCATGCCTTACACGGCGACCATGGTCGGTTTCGCCGCCGGCAACGTGCTGGTCGGCCGCGCCATCGACCGGATGGGTTACTGGATCCCGGCGCTGATCTCTTCGATTGCGCTTTCCGCGGGCCTGCTGCTCGCGGCGCTGTCGACCTCGATCCTGCAATTCACGCTTGCCCAGGGGGTGCTGATCGGTATCGGCACGTCGGTGATCTTCGGGCCGCTGATCGCCGATATCTCGCACTGGTTCAACCGCCGTCGCGGTGTTGCGGTCACGGCGGCGGCGGCCGGCAATTACCTTGCCGGGGCGTTGTGGCCGACCATCATGCCGACGCTGATGAAGGCGGAGGGCTGGCGCTTCACCTATGCGGCAATCGGCATCTTCTGCCTGGTGACAATGGTGCCGCTGGTGCTGATGCTGCGGCGCGGTGCCCCGGCGGCGGCCGTCGCGGGTTCGCCCGGAAGCCGGTCGGTGCAGCCGATCTCGCTGTCGCCGGCGGCCTTGCAGGTGCTGCTGGTCGTCGCCGGGCTCGGCTGCTGCGTGGCGATGTCGATGCCGCAAGTGCATATCGTCGCCTATTGCATGGACCTTGGCTACGGCGTCGCACATGGCGCCGACATGCTGTCGATCATGATGGCGGGCGGCGTCGTCAGCCGGCTGGCGTCCGGCTTCCTCGCCGACCGTATCGGCGCCGTGTGGACATTGATGATCGGCTCGGTCCTGCAGTGCCTGTCGCTGCTGTTCTACATCCCGTTCGACGGGCTTGCCTCGCTCTATGTGGTGTCACTGGTGTTCGGCTTGTCGCAGGGCGGCATCGTGCCTTGCTACGCGATCATCGTGCGCGATTATATGCCGGCCAGAGAGGCCGGCCAGCGTATCGGCATCGTCATGATGGCGACCATCTTCGGCATGGCGATCGGCGGCTGGATGTCGGGCTGGATCTACGATTTGACCGGCTCTTATGCGGCTGCGTTCCTGAACGGCATTGCCTGGAATATTTTGAATATACTGGCGATCGTTCTGTTATTGTGGCGGTCGCGGCGATCATTGACGGTTGCAGCTTAAGCCTTATTCCGGGCGCACAAAATGCATCTCGATCTTCACGGTAAGCCCATTCTTCTAACAATAGCGGTGTGGGCCTGCGCCGCGGGATGCCTCGCAGGCGCCGCCGCAATTTTCTATTCGATTATCCTGGTGCTCGGCAGAACCGGGGCGCTTGTAGACACTACTGAGGAAAGATCACTTGGTTGGAGCGAGCGAGCCGGCCGCAGGAATAGCCGTTTCAACAGATTTCTTGTTGCTGACGAATTCCGATCGCTTCGCAAGCTCCTGTTTGGAGCATGGGCCGGATTTTTAGTCTCGTTTGGTCTTCTTTCTCTGCTGATTTTTCTCTTTGGGGAGCGGACATTGACCTAGCGTCGAGAAGGAAGCGCGCGGATAAATATCCCACTTTGACCAACATATGACGGCTGCGGGCGCGATGGCTTCCGATCTGTATCTTGCGAGGACTCGATTTTGACCAAGCCGCGCACGCGCCGGGGCGGCGGCCGCCCGACCATCGCGGATGTCGCGCGCAAGGCCGGTGTCGGCGCCATCACCGTGTCGCGCGCCCTGCGTGAGCCGGAGCGTGTCTCCGAAGAGTTGCGCCGCCAGATCCAGGCCGCTGTCGACGAACTGGGCTACGTGCCGGACCCGAATGCCCGGGCGCTGGCCTCGGCGCGCGCCGAGGTGTTCGGCGTGCTGGTGCCGTCGCTTACCAACAACGTCTTCGCCGAGGTGGTGCGCGGCATCTATGACAGCCTGTCGGCCAGCCCGTTCCGCATCCAGCTTGGCAACACCCACTATTCCGGCTCGAGGAAGAGCGGCTGCTGCAGCTGTTCGGTTCGCAACGGCCAGCGGCGCTGATCGTCGCCGGCATCGATCAGACGCCGGCTTCGCGAAAGCTGCTGGAAAGTGCCGGCTGCCCTGTGGTGCAGGTGATGGAAACCGGTCCCGATCCGGTCGACATGATGGTCGGCTTCTCGCATCTCGATGGCGGGAGGGCGGCGACCGAGCATCTGATCGAGGCCGGCTATCGCCGCATCGGCTTCATCGGCGCGCGCATGGATCCGCGTTCGCAGCGGCGCCTTGCCGGCTATCGCGCGGCGATGGAGGCCGCGGGCCTGTTCGACCCGCGCCTCGTCACCACCACGCCGGTGCTGTCCAGCGT
>NZ_RZRA01000019.1:0-17926 GCF_003998945.1 Mesorhizobium sp. M7A.F.Ca.CA.003.01.2.1
GCTCCAGCGCCTCGGCGCCGCCGACCACGGTGCGGGAATGTCGTTCGAACAGGTCGAAGAAGCGATCTTCGCGCGGCAAAAGCTTGCGGAACCAGCCCAGCATGGTCGATCTCCCAGTTTCATCCACATAGCGCCGCATTCAGCCGCGGGAAACAGGTAGCCGGCTTAAAGGTGTGGATGCAGGGCAATTGTGCGTGGCGCTTGCGGTAGAGCACAATTTCCCCGACCTTGCAGCGAACGACCGGAAAGATCACATGATCGACAAGCTGGAATTCTTCATCGCGCTCGCCAGGGAGGAGCATTTCGGCCGGGCGGCGGAGGTGTGCGGCGTCACGCAGCCGACGCTGTCGGCCGGCATCAAGCAGTTGGAAGGCCAGCTTGGCGTCATGCTGGTTCTGCGCGGCTCACGCTTCCAGGGGCTGACGCCGGAGGGAAAACAGGTGCTGGTGTGGGCACGCCGCATCGTCGGCGACACCAGGACCATGCGCGAGGAAATGCGGGCGGCGCGCCACGGACTTTCGGGCCGTATCCGCATCGCCGCCATCCCGACGGCGCTCGCCATGCTGCCGCGGCTGACGACGCCATTTCGCGAAAAGCATCCCGGCGTCACCTTTTCGGTGCTGTCGCGGACCTCAATCGAGGTGCTGTCGCTGCTCGGCAATTTCGACATCGATGCCGGCATCACCTATCTCGACAACGAGCCGCTGGGGCGGGTGACCAGCGTGCCGCTCTATGACGAGCGCTACCAACTGATCACCGCGATGGGAAATCCTTATTCCGACCGCGACAAAGTGACATGGGCGGAGCTCTCAAACCTGCCGCTGTGCCTGTTGACGCCGGACATGCAGAACCGCCGCATCATCGACCAGCATCTGGCCGAAGCCGGCGTGCAGGTGCGACCGACGCTGGAATCCAATTCGATGATCGTGCTGTTTTCGCACATCCGCACCGGCAAATGGTCGTCGATCATGCCGCTCAACCTTGCGGAAACATTCGGCTTTTCCGAACCGATCCGCGCCATTCCAATCATCGAACCTGACGCCAGCCACACGGTCGGCCTGGTGGCGACACCGCGCGAACCGCACACACCTTTGGTCTCGGCGCTGCTGGACGAGGCAATGGCGCTGGCGGACGATTTCCATGCCAACCGTTCCGCTAGACAGGGTTAGTCAAACGGAACGATAGAAAATTTCTATCGTACAACGAAACCGCTTTATTGATTTCAGAGGTTTTCTCTGATTTCTTAAGCACTTAGCGATAAAGCGGCACGCGCATGTCGTTGTTCCAAAACAGCTTGATGCTTTTGGCCGATATGCGTGGGTCGCTACGATAGGGAGGGCGCTGCATGACAATGCAGCCTGCAAGTACCGAGATTATGTCGCGCACGGCCGCGATCATCCAGGAGATGAAGGGGCTCGAAGGCCCTTTGCTGCCGATCCTCCACGGCATCCAGGAAGAGTTCGGCCATGTGCCCAAGGATGCGCTGCCGGTCATCGCCGAGGCGCTGAACATTTCCAGGGCCGAGGTGCACGGCGTCGTCAGCTTCTATCACGATTACCGAAGCCATCCGGCAGGCCGGCATGTGTTGAAGCTCTGCCAGGCGGAATCCTGCCAGTCCATGGGTTCGGATGCCATCGCCGCCAAGCTGCAGCAACTGCTGGGCATCGGCTTTCATGAAACGACCCGCGACGGTTCGGTGACGCTGGAGCCGGTCTACTGTCTCGGCCTGTGCGCCTGTTCGCCCGCCGCCATGCTCGATAGCGAGGTGATCGGACGGCTCGATGACGAGAAGCTCGACGAGATCGTTGCAGAGGTGCGCTCATGATCCCGCGTATCTACATTCCCGGCGATTCCGGTGCGCTGGCGCTTGGCGCCGAAAAGGTCGCCAAGGCGATCGCCGGCGAACTCGCCGAGCGCGGCATCGAGGCCAAGATCGTGCGCAATGGTTCGCGCGGCGCCTATTTCCTCGAACCGATGGTCGAAGTCGCTACAGCCAACGGCCGCATCGCCTACGGGCCGGTCAAACCGTCCGACGTCAAAAGCCTGTTCGACAGCGGCTTCCTTACCGGCGGCCATCATAAACGCTGGCTGGGCGCGCCGGACAAGATCCCCTTCCTGGCCAAGCAGACGCGGCTGACTTTCGCGCGCTGCGGCGTCACGGATCCGCTGTCGCTCGAATCCTACAAAAAACATGGCGGGTTGAATGGATTGATGAACGCGCTGGCGCTGACGCCTGCCGCCATCGTCGCAGAGGTGACCGAATCGGGCCTGCGCGGACGCGGCGGCGCCGGCTTCCCGACCGGCATCAAATGGAAGACGGTGCTCGATACAGCAGGCGACCGCAAATACATCGTCTGCAACGCCGATGAAGGCGACTCCGGCACTTTCGCCGACCGCATGATCATGGAGGGCGATCCCTTCGTGCTGATCGAAGGCATGACGATCGCCGGTATAGCCACGGGCGCGACCAAGGGCTTCGTCTATGTCCGCTCGGAATATCCGCATGCGGTGGCGGCGATGAACAAGGCCGTCGAGATCGCCCGCAAGGCCGGCGTTCTTGGCGCCAGCGTGCTGGGTTCCCCTCACGCGTTCGACATGGAGATCCGGGTCGGCGCCGGCGCCTATGTCTGCGGCGAAGAGACGGCGCTGCTCGATTCGCTCGAGGGCAAGCGCGGCATGGTGCGGGCAAAGCCGCCTCTGCCTGCGCATAAGGGGCTGTTCGGCAAGCCGACGGTGATCAACAACGTCATCAGCCTAGCCTCTGTGCCCGTCATCATGGACAAGGGTGCGGCCTTCTACAAGGATTTCGGCATGGGCCGCTCGCGCGGCACGATCCCGGTCCAGATCGCCGGCAATGTCAAATTTGCAGGGCTGTTCGAAGCCGCTTTCGGCATGACGCTTGGCGAGATCGTCGACGAGATCGGCGGCGGCACGGCCACCGGCCGGCCGGTCAAGGCAGTGCAGGTCGGCGGACCGCTCGGCGCCTATTTCCCGCGCGCGCTGTTCGACACGCCATTCGACTATGAAGCCTTCGCGGCCAAGGACGGGCTGATCGGCCATGCCGGTATCGTGGTGTTCGACGACACCGCCGACATGCTGAAACAGGCGCGCTTCGCCATGGAATTCTGCGCCATCGAAAGCTGCGGCAAGTGCACGCCCTGCCGCATCGGCTCGACGCGCGGTGTCGAGACCATCGACAAACTCGCCGCGGGCATCGAGCCGGAGAAGAACCTCGCTCTGGTCACCGACCTCTGCAACACGATGAAATTCGGCTCGCTCTGCGCGCTGGGCGGCTTCACGCCCTACCCTGTGATGAGCTCGATCACCCATTTCCCCGACGACTTCAAGCCCGCGCCCGTGCGCGTGGCTGCCGAATAGGAGCTGGCAGATGAACATCAAGGCCGACTTCCCATCCCTCGTCGAAGAGATTGACTACGGAACCCCGCAATCGAAGGCGCAGAAGCAGGTCACGCTGAACGTCGACGGGCGCAGCATCACCGTGCCGGAAGGCACCTCGATCATGCGTGCCGCGATGGAGGGCGGGGTCGAAATCCCGAAGCTCTGCGCCACCGACATGCTGGACTCCTTCGGTTCGTGCCGTGTCTGCCTTGTGGAGATCGAAGGACGCGGCGGCACGCCGGCATCCTGCACGACGCCTGTCGGCGAAGGCATGATCGTGCGCACGCAGACCGAGCGGCTCGATGCCATTCGCCGTGGCGTCATGGAGCTCTATGTCTCCGACCATCCGACCGGCTGGAACGAACAGGCCGGAACCGGCGCCAGCGAGTTCGACGCGGTGGCGAAGTCGATCGGCCTGACCGAGAACCGCTACGGCATCGAGGGCCGCAACCACGTCAAGCCGGAAGGTGGCGTGGCGCCCGGCCATGGCTCGCTGGCAGTCGATTACATCGCCCGCGACGAATCCAACCCCTATTTCACCTATGATGCCTCGCAATGCATCGTCTGCTCGCGCTGCGTGCGGGCGTGCGAAGAAGTGCAGGGCACGTTTGCGCTGACCATCGAGGGACGCGGCTTCGAATCCCGGGTTTCGGCCGGAATGCACGAGGCGTTCATCGATTCGGAATGCGTGTCCTGCGGCGCTTGCGTCCAGGCCTGCCCGACCGATGCGCTGCGTGAGAAGACGGTGCTTGCCAAGGGCCTGCCGGAGCGCTCGGCCGTCACCACCTGCGCCTATTGCGGCGTCGGCTGCTCGTTCAAGGCCGAGGTGAAGGGTGACGAAGTCGTTCGCATGATGCCCTACAAGGAGGGCAAGGCGAACCACGGCCATTCCTGCGTGAAGGGCCGTTTCGCCTATGGCTACGCCACCCACAAGGACCGCATCCTGTCGCCGATGATCCGCGAAAAGGTCACCGATCCGTGGCGCGAAGTAAGCTGGGAAGAGGCGATCGCCCATACCGCCAAGGAATTCCGCCGCATCCAATACCAGTACGGACGCACCGCGATCGGCGGCATCACCTCGTCGCGCTGCACCAATGAGGAAACCTACCTCGTCCAGAAGATGGTGCGGCAGGGTTTCCGCAACAACAATGTCGACACCTGCGCACGCGTCTGCCATTCGCCGACGGGCTACGGGCTCGGCCAGACATATGGCACGTCTGCCGGCACGCAGGATTTCGATTCCGTCGACTTCACCGACGTCGCCGTCATCATCGGCGCCAATCCGGCTTCCGCTCACCCGGTGTTCGCCTCGCGGCTCAAGAAGCGGCTGCGCCAGGGCGCCAAGCTGATCGTGCTCGATCCGCGCCGCACCGAGATGGTCAAGTCGGCTCATATCGAAGCGGATTACCACCTGCCGCTGAAGCCCGGCACCAATGTGGCCGTGCTGACGGCGCTGGCGCATGTGATCGTCACCGAGGGCTTGTTCGACGAAGCCTTCATCCGCGAACGTTGCGACTGGACGGAGTTCCAGGATTGGGCATCGTTCGTCGCCTTGCCGGAAAACAGCCCCGAAACCGTCGGCAAATTGTCCGGCGTCGATCCCGAGCTGATCCGCGGTGCTGCGCGTCTCTACGCCACCGGCGGCAACGGCGCGATCTATTACGGCCTGGGCGTGACGGAACACAGCCAAGGTTCGACCACTGTGATGGCAATCGCCAATCTCGCCATGGCCACCGGCAATATCGGCCGGCCCGGCGTCGGCGTGAACCCGCTGCGCGGCCAGAACAACGTGCAGGGCTCCTGCGACATGGGTTCCTTCCCGCACGAACTGCCGGGCTATCGCCACATCTCCGGCGAAGCCGTGCGCGATATCTACGAGACCTTGTGGGGCGTAAAGCTGGACGACGAACCCGGCCTGCGCATCCCCAACATGCTGGACGCCGCCGTCGACGGCAGCTTCAAGGGCATCTACATCCAGGGCGAAGACATTCTGCAGTCCGATCCCGACACCAAGCATGTCGCAGCCGGCCTTGCCGCGATGGAATGCGTCGTCGTGCACGACCTCTTCCTCAACGAGACGGCGAACTACGCGCATGTCTTCCTGCCGGGCTCGACCTTCCTGGAGAAGGACGGCACCTTCACCAACGCCGAGCGCCGCATCAACATGGTGCGCAAGGTTCTTGAGCCGAAGGCGCGCTACGCCGATTGGGAGGCGACGCAGGAGCTTGCCCGCGCGATCGGGCTGGACTGGAACTATAAGCATCCCTCCGAAATCATGGACGAGATCGCGATGACCACGCCGAGCTTCGCCGGCGTCTCCTTCGAGCTGCTCGACCGTGTCGGGTCCGTGCAATGGCCCTGCAACGAGAAGGCGCCGCTCGGCACCCCGATCATGCATATCGACGGGTTCGTGCGCGGCAAGGGCAAGTTCATCCGTACCGAATATGTGGCGACGGACGAAAGGACGGGGCCGCGCTTCCCGCTGCTGCTCACCACCGGCCGCATCCTGTCGCAGTACAATGTCGGCGCGCAGACCAGGCGCACCGACAACAGCATGTGGCACTCGGAGGACCGGCTGGAGATTCATCCGCACGACGCCGAGAACCGCGGCTTGCGCGACGGCGACTGGGTCCGGCTGACCAGCCGCTCGGGCGAGACGACGCTGCGCGCGCTGATCACCGACCGGGTGTCGCCCGGCGTGGTCTACACGACGTTCCACCATCCGGACACGCAGGCCAACGTGATCACCACCGACTTCTCCGACTGGGCGACCAACTGCCCGGAATACAAGGTGACGGCGGTGCAGGTCGGCGCCTCCAATGGGCCGTCGGAATGGCAGCGCGACTATGACGAGCAAGCCAAGCAGAGCCGGCGCATCGCGTCTTTGCAGGCGGCGGAGTAGTCTTGAGCGCGCGGCGCAAAGCCACGACGCAGGTATCGCGGCTGGCGCACCGCGCCAGCGGCACTGCTACGGCGAACCGCATGGTGCCGGAAGAGACGCCGGTGGCGTTCTCCTTTGCCGGCACCACGCATGCGGTGATGATGGCAAGCCCGGCCGATTTCGAGGATTTCGCGCTTGGCTTCTCGCTGACCGAGGGCATTGTAGCTGCGCCGGAGGAGATCGAAACCATCGAGGTCGAGGACCATGGCGCCGGCATCGACATCCAGATCCGGCTGAAGGACCGAGCCAACACGCGCTTCGAAGCGCGGCGGCGAAGGCTCGCGGGTCCGGTCGGCTGCGGGCTCTGCGGCATCGAATCGATCGAGGAAGCGATGCGTTCGGTCGATGCGGTTGGTGTGTCAAAGCTTACGCTTGATGCCAACGATATTGTCCGTTCGGTCAAGCTTTTGTCGAAAGTGCAGCCGCTGCACACCGAGACCGGAGCCGTGCACGCCGCCGGCTTCTATGTGCCCGGCAAGGGCATCGTCATGGCGCGCGAAGATGTCGGCCGTCACAATGCGCTCGACAAGCTGGCGGGTGCGCTGGCCAAAGCCGGCATCGAGGGCGCATCCGGTGCTGTCGTGGTGACATCCAGGGTTTCGGTCGAAATGGTGCAGAAGACGGCTTCTATCGGTTCGGCCTTCATCATCGCCGTCTCGGCGCCGACCGCCCTTGCCATCCGCACGGCGCAAGAGTCCGGCATGACGCTGGTGGCGCTGGTTCGCGGCGACGATTTTGATATTTTCACCCACCCCGACCGGGTGATTTGCGGAGTTGCCAAGCATGTCGCATGACGAAGAACACATTATGAGCACCGCCGAGAAGCTGGTGCGCATGGCAAACCAGATCGCCGACTTCTTCCATTCCAAGCCGCGCGAGGAAGGCATTGCCGGCGTCGCCGAGCACATCAACAAGTTCTGGGAGCCGAGGATGCGGCGGCAGTTCTTCGAAATGCTGGACGACGGCACCGGGAACTTCAACGAGTTGGTGGTGGCCGCCTCCGCCAGGATCAAGCGACCGATCACGCCGGCTGCGGCCGACCTCAAACTCGGGCTCAAGCCCTCCCCTGCCGACGTCGCCGCCTCGCAGGAATAGCCGCCAAGCCGCGCCAACTTACATTCACAATCGCTAAAGTTTAAGCTGCCGCAATCTGCGCTGTTCTGCTATGGTTTGACGACCAGAAATCGTCAGGCCGGGGTGGAAATCTCGTGAGGCCGATCGAGACGCGATACGCCTGTAGCGGCGATGTGCGGATCGCCTATCAGGTGGTCGGGCAGGGATCGTTCGATCTCGTCTTCGTGCCGGGCTTCATTTCCAACCTCGACCTGCACTGGGAAGACGAGGGCTACACCAGGCTCTTGAAGCGGCTTTCGGCGTTCTCTCGGCTGATCCTGTTCGACAAGCGCGGCACCGGCCTGTCCGACCGTGTCGACGCGCATAACCTGCCCAGTCTCGAGACGCGGATAGACGATGTGCGCGCGGTAATGGACGCCGCTGGCAGCGGCCGTGCGGCGCTGCTCGGCTCCTCCGAAGGCGCGCCGATGGCAATGCTGTTCGCCGCCACCTATCCGGAGCGGACACGGGCGCTGGCGCTCTATGGCGGCTATGCGCATTTCCACAAATGGGTGATGTCGCCCGAACGCCTCGACGCTTTCATCGAGATGGCGGAGACAGCCTGGGGCACTGGCGCCACGCTGCCCCATTTCGCGCCGAGCCGGGTCGACGACGCGCATTTCGCCCAGTGGTGGGCACGTTTCGAACGATTGTCGGCGAGCCCGACGGCGGCGGCGGCGCTGGCGCGCATGAACGCCGACGTCGACATCCGCCATATCCTGAGCGTGATCAGCGCGCCGACGCTTGTAATCCATCGCCGCAACGATGCGCGGGTCGACCCCGACGCCAGCCGCTTCCTTGCACAGAAGATCCCCGGCGCCCGACTGGTCGAGATTCCCGGACGCGACCATCCGATCTGGACCGGCGATGTCGATGGGGTGGCCGACCTGATCGAGGAATTCCTGACCGGCGAACGCGCCGTGGGCGAAGTAGACCGCGTGCTGGCCGCACTGCTGGTGACACGCATCTACGACACGGCACGGCTCGGCGACCGGATGTGGAGCGAACGCAGCCAACGCTTCCAGGAAACCTGGCGGCTGCTGGTCGGGCGCCATGGCGGGCGCTCTGTGGGCCTGCATGGCGAGTTGATGATTTCGCGCTTCGACGGCCCGGCACGCGCCATACGCTGCGCGGCAGCGCTGCGCGAGGCGGCGCAGGAAATCGGCGTGGCAAGCGCACAAGGGGCGCATGTCGGCGAGATCGAAGTGCGCGGTCCACCCGTTGGGACGACGGCGCGGGTGGCAATGCAACTGGCCGCCCATGCCGGCCGCGGCGACATTATCGCGTCGCGTCTGATCGCCGATCTGGCGGCTGGGTCGGGCCTGCATTTCACCGACGCCGGGCGCATCAGTGTCGACGAGCTGGAGCAGCCGCTGGCGCTGGTCCATGCGACGTCCGAACAGCATCTGGAACCCGCCTGCCGGCCCAAACCCAAGACCGCCGAGCCGGCCGCATTGACGGCGCGCGAAAGCGAGGTGGTGAGCCTCGTCGCCGACGGCAAGAGCAATGCCGCGATCGCCGCCGAATTGCGGCTGAGCGAACACACGGTCAAGCGCCATGTCGCCAACATACTGCTCAAGCTGGATCTGCCGTCGCGGGCGGCGGCGGCGGCGTTTTCGGCCAGGCACCCTGGCCCGCACGGGCCATGAGAGCCATGGCGCTTTCGGGCGAAGCGGCCATGGGCGGGTAAGCGCTATCAATTCTCTCCACGCAGGCTAGGCGGATGTCGCTGGAAAAGGCGCTGCGAACGGAGGAGGAAATGCTGAAGTCGAACCGGACACTCAAATTGCTTGTGATCGCTGCAAGCGTTGGCGCGTTGTTCGCCATCTCTCCCGCAAAGGCCGAGGACGCGTCCGCGGCGGCCGCCTACAAGGACATCGAGGCAACGCTCGGCTCGGTGCCGGACATGTTCAAGACCCTGCCGGATGTGGCCGTCGCCGGCGCCTGGGCCGAGATTAAGGGCGTGCAGCTCAACCCGAAGACGGCGCTTGACGGCAAGACCAAGGAACTTTTGGGCCTCGCCGTCGCGGCGCAGATCCCATGCCAGTACTGCATCTATTTCCACACCGAGGCGGCCAAGCTCAACGGCGCCAGCGACGAGGAGATCAAGGAGGCGGTGGCGATGTCCGCCATCGTGCGCCATTGGTCGACGATGCTCAACGGCAGCCAGGTCGATCTGACGACCTTCAAGAAGCAGACCGACGACGTATTCGCGGCCGTCAAGGCGAAGTCGCAGTAAGAACCACTGCCCGGCGATGAGCGCCGGACGGCACATCGACCATCAACCGCCCGGTCGGAAGACGGGCCAATGGAGGATGAAATGCTGACCAAGACCCAAACAGTGGACGGCGCCGCGATCAAGAAGGCGATCGAAACCCGTGACGGCAAGATGCTGTCGAGCTTCTATGCCGAAGACGCGCTGGTGCGGGTGATCGACCGCAACAACCCGCCGAGCAAGCCGCGTGAAATCCGCGGGCGCGCGGCGATCACCACATTCTGGGACGACATCTGCAGCCGGGCGATGACCCACAAGGTCGACACCACCATCGCCGACGGCGACAGCCTCGCCTTCACCCAGGCCTGCGCCTATCCGGACGGCACCAAGGTGTTCTGCGCAGCGATGCTGGAGCTGAAGAACGGTCGGATCGCAAGACAGACCGTCGTGCAGGCCTGGGACGAGTAGATCAACAACCGTGGATCAACCGCGGCCTGGGCCGCAACCTGGAGGAGAAGACGATGTTCAGCGCCAGATGGCAGATCGACGCCAAGTTCGGACACAAGCAGACCGTGCTCGACCTGTTGAAGAAATGGGAACGCGAGATCGGGTCACAGGTCGGCCTCGACGAGCTGGAATTCCAGATCATGACCGGTTCGATCGGCGCGCGGGAGGCGACGGTCGAGTCCCATCACCAGGTCGAAAGCCTGGCCCAGTTGGAGGCGTTCTTCGCCAAGATCGGCAAGATCGACGCGCACGCGAAATGGGGCAAGGAGATCGAGCCCTATGTCGTGTCTGGCACCAGCCTGTGGAATATCTATCGCATCGTGGAGTAGTGGTCTGCGGTCTTACCTCTCCTCTTGTGGGAGAGGTCGGATTGCCCCGATTTGTCCTTCACAAATCGGTTGGCAACCCGGGTGAGGGGTAAGCTGGCGTCAAGCTGGAACACCCCTCATCCGTCTCGGCGCTACGCGCCGATCCACCTTCTCCCACAAGGGGACAAGGCAAAACTAGCCATGCGCAACCATCACATGCCGCACGGCGGTGTAATCCTCCAGTGCGTAGAGCGACATGTCCTTGCCGTAGCCGGACTGCTTCAACCCGCCATGCGGCATCTCGTTGGTCAGCATGAAGTGGGTGTTGATCCAGGTGCAGCCATATTGCAGGCGGGCGGCCGTCGCCATGGCGCGCGAGACATCCTTGGTCCATACGGATGACGCCAGGCCGTAGTCGCTGTCATTGGCCCAGTTCACCGCCTCGTCGACTTCCGAAAAACGAGTAACCGAGACGACCGGGCCGAACACTTCGCGGCGCACGATCTCATCTTCCTGCAGCGCGCCGGCGACGACGGTCGGCTGGTAATAGAAGCCGGAGCCCTCGCCCGGCTTGCCGCCGGTGGTGATCTCGATGTGTTTCAGTTCCGAGGCGCGCTCGACGAAGCTCGAGACGCGGTCGCGCTGGCGGCGCGAGATCAGCGGGCCGATTTCGTTTTCGGTATCGTCGGGGCGGTCGTACTTGATGGTCGAGACGGCCGAGGAGAGATCGGCGACGAGCTTGTCGTAGATCTTCTTGCCGGCGTAGATGCGGCAGGCGGCGGTGCAGTCCTGGCCGGCATTGTAATAGCCGAAGGCACGCAGGCCGTTGACCACGGCGCCGAGGTCGGCGTCGTCGAAGACGATGACCGGCGCCTTGCCGCCGAGCTCGAGATGCGTGCGCTTGACCGACTTGGCGGCCGCCTGCAGCACCTTCTTGCCGGTGGCGACATCGCCGGTGATCGAGATCATGTTGACCTTGGGATGATTGATCAGCGTGTTGCCGACGCTGTCGCCGCGGCCGAGCACGACATTGACGACGCCTTCGGGCAGGATGTCCGCAAGGATTTTTGCCAGCTTCAGCGCCGTCAGCGGTGTCTGCTCGGACGGTTTGAAGACGACGGTGTTGCCGCCGGCGATCGCCGGCGCCAGCTTCCAGGCCATCATCATCAGCGGATAGTTCCACGGCGCGATGGAAGCGACGATGCCAATGGCATCGCGACGGACCATCGAGGTGTGGCCGGGAATGTATTCGCCAGCGACGACGCCCGGCATCGAACGGACGGCGCCGGCGAAGAAGCGGTAGCAATCGACGATCGCCGGGATTTCGTCATTGAGCACGGCGTTGATCGGCTTGCCGCAGTTGAGCGCCTCGAGCGTGGCGAACTCCTTCGCGTCGGCTTCGATGCGGTCGGCGATCTTCAGCAAATAGCCGGAGCGCTGCGCCGGCGTGGTGCGCGACCACAAGACGAACGCCTGTTCGGCAGCAGTGACCGCCGCCTCGATCTGCGCCTGGCTGGCCTCGGGCAGGTTGAGGATGGTCGCCCCGGTCTTTGGATTGAGGATCGGCTCCTCGGTCTCGGTGCCCTTCTCGAATTTCGAGCCGATCAGCATCTGGGTGTCCATAAGGTTTCTCCCTTTACAGAAGCGAGTAGCGAGTAGCTGAAAGCGAGTAGGGTTTGACCGTCGATCCCTATTCGCTACTCCCTATTCGCTGTTTTTCATTTCCCGCTTCCAGCGATCTGGTCGCCGTCACGGGTGAGGTAATAAGCGGCAAGGATCGGCAGCAACGTCACCAGCATGACGACCATGGCAACGACATTGGTGACCGGGCGCTGGCGCGGACGGATCAGTTCTTCCAGCATCCAGATCGGCAGCGTCTGCTGCTGGCCGGCGGTGAAGGTGGTGACGATGACCTCGTCGAAGGACAGCGCGAAGGCCAGCATGCCGCCGGCAAGCAGCGCCGTGGCGATGTTGGGCAGCACGACATGGCGGAAGGTCTGAAAACCGTCGGCGCCGAGATCCATCGAAGCCTCGATCATCGAACCGGAAGTGCGGCGGAAACGGGCGACGGCGTTGTTGTAGACGACGACCACGCAGAAGGTGGCGTGGCCAAGCACGATCGTCCAGAACGAGAACGGGATGTCGGCCAGCGAAAAGGCCGAGCGCAGCGCAATGCCGGTGATGATGCCGGGCAGCGCGATCGGCAGGATGACCAGCAGCGAGATGGTTTCGCGGCCGAAGAATCTTGTCCGCGACACCGCCGCCGAACAGAGCGTGCCGAGGATGAGCGCGATCGCCGTCGAAATCGCGGCCACCCTGACCGACAGCGACAGCGCCTGCCAGACATCTGGCCGGTTCCAGGTCACGGCGAACCACTGCGTCGTCAGCCCTGGCGGCGGCCAGACGAAACTCTTCTCTTCGGTGGTGAAGGCATAGACGAAGATCAGCAGGATCGGCAGGTGCAGGAACAGCAGCCCGCAGGCGGCGGCAATCTTCAGGCCGAGCGGAGCCGACTGGGAACCATCAGAGCGCATCGAAGGCCCCCATGCGCTTGGCGCCCCAGAGATAGAAGCCCATGATGACGATCGGCACCACGGTGAAGGCGGCGGCGAGCGGGATGTTGCCGGCGGTGCCTTGCTGCGAATAGACCGCCTGGCCGATGAACAGACGCGAGGTGCCGATGATCTGCGGGATGATGTAATCGCCGAGCGTCAGCGAGAAGGTGAAGATCGAACCGGCGACGATGCCCGGCAGCGCCAGCGGAAACAGCACGTTGCGGAAGGTCTGTCCCGGTGAAGCGCCGAGGTCGGACGAGGCCTCGACCAGATTGCCGGGCACGCGCTCGAGCGCCGCCTGAACGGGGAGGATCATGAACGGCAGCCAGACATAGACGAAGACGATGAAGGTGCCGGTGAACGATACCGACAGGGAATTGCCGCCGACGATCGGCAGCGACAGCCAAGCGTCGAGAACCCACAACAAATGTAGCTTGGCGAGCAGCCAGGTGAGGATGCCTTCCTTGGCCAGGATCAGCTTCCAGGCGTAGATCTTGACCAGATAGCTGGACCACAGCGGCAGCATGATGCCGAGATAGAACAAGGCCTTCCAGCGGCCGCGCGCATAGCGCGCCGCGTAGTAGGCGATGGGGAAGGCGATGACGGCCGAGGCCAGCGTGACCAGAGCCGCCATCGTCACCGTGCGCAGGATGATGTCGAGATTGGCAGCCTGGAACAGATCGCCATAGGTCTTGAGCGTGAACTCGCGGTCGATGAGGCCGGAAAACTCGTCGATGGAGAAAAAGCTCTGCGCCAGCAGCGCAAACAGCGAGCCGATATAGACGATGCCCAGCCACAAAACCGGAGGCAGCAGCATGAGCAGCAACAGGACCTTCGGCTTGCGCCAGAAAAGGTCCGACAGAGCGCCGCGCAGACCGCCGCTACCCGGCAGGATGGCGGGAGCGGTTGCACGCATCATGGCGGCGTCGAGGCTCATGCCGGCTCGTCCATCAGATGCAGGTGCTCGCGGTTGAAGGTCAGCACAACCGCCTCGCCTTCTGCCGGCAAGGCGATGCCGGCCGGCACGATGGCGTGCAGCCGCAGCCCGTCGGCGTCGAGCGCCAGCTTTGTCGTGGCGCCGAGATAATTGGTCGAGATGAGGCGGGCCGATACGCCTTCACCACTTGTGACCCCCTTGGCCGCGCGGCCGACGCGAATGGATTCAGGGCGGAGACTCCCCCAGCGATGCTGGCCGGAATAGCGCTGCACGAAATCCGGCGGCAGCACATTGGAGGAGCCGACGAAATCGGCGACGAAGCGGGTCCTCGGCCGCTGGTAGATATCTTCCGGAGTGCCGATCTGCATGATCTTGCCATCGTTGAAGACGGCGACGCGGTCGGCCATCGACAGCGCTTCGCCCTGGTCGTGAGTGACGAAGACGAAGGTGATGCCGAGCGCCTTCTGCAGCGACTTCAACTCCTCCTGCATGTTCTCGCGCAATTTGAGGTCGAGCGCGCCGAGCGGCTCGTCGAGCAGCAGCACCTTTGGCTGGTTGACCAGCGCGCGGGCCAGTGCCACGCGCTGGCGCTGGCCACCGGAAAGCTGGCCGGGCCGGCGGGCGCCATAGCCGGGCAGCCGCACCAGTGACAGCGCCTCTTCCGCCGCCTTGTGCCGCTCAGCCTTGCCGACGCCCTTGACCATCAGCCCGTAGGCAACGTTGTCGAGCACGTTCAGATGCGGGAACAGCGCATAATCCTGAAACACGGTGTTGACGTTGCGGCGATAGGGCGGAACGCCCTCGGCGCGGTCGCCGAAGATCGAGATCGAGCCCGATGTCGGCTGCTCGAAGCCGGCGATGAGGCGCAGGCAAGTGGTCTTGCCGGAACCAGACGGCCCGAGCATGGCGAAGAACTCGCCCGGCGCGATGTCGAGATCGACCGCGTCGACCGCGCGCACGCTGCCGAAATGGCGCGAGGCTTTCTGGAAGGAGACGGCGGAGGTCATGGGCTGTCAGTCCGTTGCCGGTTTGATGTGTTGATGTCGCGCGACGTCCTATCTCCCCCTTGTGGGGGTGAGAAGTGATCCGCATAGCGGAGGAAAGCCAATTGCTTGGCTTTTCGAGCTTCGAACGCCTGAGCCTTGCGAAGGGCCAGGCACTGCCACGAACTGCCGAGCAGACCCCACCCAGACGCTATGCGTCGACCCTCCCCACAAGGGGGAGGGCAAGGATGCTCATCGTCCGCCGATGACGCCGATATAGTCCGACACCCAGCGATAGTAGGGCACGCACTGATCGTTCTGGGTGGCGCATTTCGACACCGGCGTCTTCCAGAACTTGATCTTGTCGAAGTTCTCGTAGCCGTTGGTCTTGCAACCCTCGTCGGTCAAAAGCTCATTGCCCTTGCAGGCGGCGGGCACGACGGGCAGTGAGCCGAACCAGGCTGAGACATCGCCCTGCACCTTCGGCGACAGCGAATGTTCCATCCACATATAGGCACAGTTGGGGTTGGCGGCGTCGGCCTCCATCATGGTGGTGTCGGCCCAACCGGTGGCGCCCTCCTCCGGGATGGTGGAAGCGACCGGCTTCTTGGCGGCGACCAGCGTGTTGACCTGATACGGCCACGAGCCGGAAGCGACGACGCCTTCGTTCTGGAAATCGTCGACCTGGATGGCGGCGTCGTGCCAATAGCGGCCAACCAGTGTGCGTTGGACGCGCAGCAATTCGAGCGCCGCCTTGTACTGGCCCTCGTTCAGTTCATAGGGATCCTTGATGCCGAGTTCCGGTTTGTGGAACATCAGATAGTTGGCCGCATCCGCAATGTGGATCGGCCCGTCATAGGCCTGGACGCGGCCCTTGTTGGACTTGCCGTCCGGCAGCTTCATTTCCTCAAAGACGATGTTCCAGCTCTTGGGAGCCTCCTTGAACACGTCGGTGTTGTACATCAGGACGTTGGGACCCCACTGGTAGGGAACGCCGTAGTGGGCGCCGCCGACGGTGAACCACGGCGCGTCCTTGAGGCGCTCGTCGACCGTCTTCCAGCTCGGGATGAGATCGGTGTTGATCGGCTGCACGCGCTTGCCGGCAACGAGGCGCAACGAGGCATCGCCCGAAGCGGTGACGAGGTCGAAGCCGCCCTCATTCATCAGCGAGACCATCTCGTCGGAGGTGTTGGCGGTCTTGACGTTGACCTTGCAGCCGGTCTCCTTCTCGAAGGAAGTCACCCAGTCATAGCCCTTGTCGGTTTCGCCGCGCTCGATGTAGCCCGGCCAGGCAACGATGTTGACCTGGCCTTCGCCCTTGCCAAGTTCCTTGACCTGGGCGACGGCCTGACCGGAAAAGGTCAGCGCGACCGTCAGAGCAGTGCATGACTTCAGGAATGAATTCATTGTCGATCTCCCATTTAGGCGCCTGACCCTGAAAGCCGGTTTCGGTCTTCGTTAGGGGTCACGCGCGGACTGAAAACTGTCAGTTCGTCCGTTGGGCTTGATGCCGCTCTGATGGCGGCTTTGGTCCCTGAACCGAAAGTGCTTTGAAAATTCCGGTTTCGCAAATTCATTTATCAGAAGGGCGATATCGGTTTTTCCGATAGATGTGCAGCCGGCGTCTCAGGGACGCTGGCGGACCGTCCGTTGCGACTGGGCAAGACCGATGAAATCGCGCGCGGCCTGCGGCAGACCGGAGCCGCGCCGCCAGACCATGCCGACCTGGACCACCGGCAAGGAGCCGGAAATATCGCGCGATTCGATGCGGTCGCCTTCCAGCGACCAGGGCCGGTAGACGAGATCGGGCAGCAGCGCCACGCCGGCACCGGTGGCGACCAGACTGCGCACGGCCTCCACGGAACGGGTGCGGAAGGCGACATGCGGCTTGGCGCCGATCGCCGTCAGCAGCTTGCCGGTATTCTCCTCGATCTCGTCGACGGTCAGCATGATCAGCGTTTCGGAGGCAATGTCGCCAATGCTGATGATGTCGGCGCCGACGAGCGGATGACCGAGCGGCAGCCACAGCCGATAGGCCGAGACTTCGAGGATTTCCGACTGCAACGCGGTGCGGTCGCGCAAATTGGAGGTGACCATGACGGCAATGTCGAGCTTGCCGCCGATCAGGAGGTGTTCGAGATAATCGCCATTGTCCTCGATGGCAGAGACCTCGACGCCGGGATAGGCACGGCGGTAGCGGGCGAGCAGATCCGACAGCACATAGCCGGCGACCAGCGAGGTGACGCCGAGCTGCAGCCGGCCGGCCGCCACCGCCTGCTCGCCGGAGAAAGAGCGACGCGCGTCGGAAACATCGGCGAGGATTTTCGTCGCATGGCGCAGGAACTGGTGACCCTTGTGGGTGATGTTGAGGCCGCGCGGGTGGCGTTCGAACAGTTCGACGCCGAGATCGCTTTCGAGTTCCTTGATCGCTTCGGTGACCGACGATTGCGAGATGGAGAGGTTCTGGGCGGCGCCCGAGACCGTGCCTTGCTCGGCAACGGCGATGAAGAACTGCAGCTGGCGGATGGTGAAAGCCATGCCCGGACTAAACACCGGCGGCCGAATGAAGGAAAGCCGACTGCAGAGCTTATCCCATGACCTGAGAGCTGGCGCTCAACCGAGCGCCAACTTGATGCGCCGCCGGCATGCGGGGCCATAGCGCAGCGCAAGCATGAATGCCGTCTCCAGAGCCACGACGATGACAATGATGCGCAGGCCCACCGTGAAGGAGTCCCGGCCGCTGCCGCGCAGCAGATAGCCGGTGGTGAGAAAGCCCGCGTTCCAGAACGTGGCGCCGAGCAGCGTCGCGGCCGCGAAGGGCAAAGCGGGCAGACAGAGTGCGCCGGCGGCGATCGGCAGGTAATTGCGCACAGTCGGGATGAACTGCGCCAGCAAGGACACCCGGACGTGATTGCGCCGATAGGCCTGGCCGAGCCTGCGGTAGGTCGCGTGACGCAGGAACACGTAC
>NZ_RZRA01000001.1:0-41443 GCF_003998945.1 Mesorhizobium sp. M7A.F.Ca.CA.003.01.2.1
CTCTGCATCTGAGCGATTGAACCTGCGATCGGCGTGCGCAGTTCATGCGCACTGTTTGCGGCGAACTCGCGTTCGGCCTCGAGAGCCGCCCGCAGACGATCGAGAAGCCGATTGACGGATGCCGCGATTGGAGCCAACTCTGCCGGGAAATCGCCCAAGTCCATTGGTGACAGATTGCCGCCGTCGCGCGATCCGATCTGCTGTCGCAGTACCTCGATTGGCCGCAGCGAGCGCCGGATCACGATCCACCAAACAGCTAAGCTAAAGGGCAGGAGCACGAGTGTCGGAAGGAAGACAAAAAGTGCGCCCTTCGCGATTGTGGTACGGCGGCCATCAAGCGGTTCGGCCAACTGATGATACACGCCGTCTTGGATCTCCTCTGTGTAGACGCGGTAATCAGCGTTTCGCCAAAAGCCGTTACTCAGGGGAGCATCAGGGAAGGGCTGCTGACCCTCTTCCGGTTCAGAAATAAGCACTACCCCGTACTTATTAATAACCTGCTCACGATAGGTCCAGTACTTTTCATAAGTTGGCAAGTGGTTATTGTATTGATCAACGTGTTTTCCATTCAAGACCTTGATCAGCTCTGGTTCTCTGTACTCTGCGCTCCCCTGGAGCAAGTCATCCGAACTTTCGTTTACATTATTGCAAAAAATGAACGCAGCAATGGTTGGGGCGGCGATCCAAACCAGGAGCGTTGCCCCGCCTAACCACGATATCAGCTTTCTCGTCATGCTGTTCGAGTTCGTCATGTGACCACGAGCCTGTATCCGGAGCCACGCACGGTTGCTATTCTATCCCCGCCGATCTTCTTGCGGAGCCGGCTGACATAAACCTCCACTGTGTTGCTCTCGAACTCCGAATTGAATGAATAAAGCGCGTGCTCGATCCTCCCCTTTGAAACGACCGAACCGGGCCGGCGTAGAAGGCAGTCGAGCACCGCCCATTCGCGTCCAGACAGGTGGACCTCCTGCCCGTCGCGGAAGAGGCGTCGCTCGGCTGCCTGTATGGAAAGCGTCCCAACCGAAAATTGCGGCTCCGGAAAATGCCCTTGGCGACGTGCCACTGCACGGATGCGTGCCGAGAGTTCCCCCAGATCGAACGGCTTGACCAAATAGTCGTCGGCGCCAGCGTTGAGCCCCTCGATGCGATGCGAAATCCGATCGCGGGCTGTCAGAATGATGACCGGCGTTGTATCAAGCCCCTTGATCAGCTCCCGCAGATAGTCGATGCCATTGCCGTCCGGCAGGTGAACGTCGAGCAAAATAACGTCGTAGCCGGCCACAGCTGCATGACCGCGCGCTCCGGACAGGCCCTCGGCCCAGTCGACCGCGTGGCCACCAGCCACCAAATGATCGTGCACAGCACTTCTAAGGTCGTCGTCGTCTTCAATGAGCAGTATTCGCATCAGGCTGCCGAGCTCCGGTATGAGGGCAAGGCTCCTGCCTTATTGATCGAAGCTGACAGTAGGCTGAACCGGCGCCAGCGAATATCTGGGGGCTTTCAGGCTGCTGTCAGCTACAATTGCAAGAAAGGGGTCGTTAACAAAGCCAAACGAAGAGGCCTTATGAAACCCCTCCTGATCTCGGCACTTTTGCTCAATGTGACCACCGGCGGCTGTACACTGGTTGGCGGGCAATTCGACGTGGCGGTCAACGAATGGCAGCCGCGCCACGCGTCAATGTCCAGGCTTGAAACTGACAGGTGTCTTAAATACGAGGGCACCGTAGCGGGTGCCTCCAGTTATCGAACAGTGCCTAGCAGGTCAGAAGTGCACTTTGACCATAGGGGTCGTCCGTATTTTCGGCGCTCGCGAACAGAGTCGACGGTCAATCGATGCGCCACTGCCAGAGTCTGGAACGGTCAAGTGTTTGTTATCCCCCGTCCGGGCCATATTCTCTGCCGAGGACCAAGAAGGCCCTATTTTCGGTGCCCACGAACAGAGCCAACGGTCAATCGATGCGCCACTGCCAGGGTCTGGAACGGTCAAGTGTTTGTGATCCCCTGTCCCGGCCGTGTTCTCTGCCGAACTCGCCCTTGTAGTCGGCACACCAAAGATCGTTAGGGCGACAGCCGTTTGAAAGTGGTGTCCCCGTCGCCCTGTTGCGCCTGCGCTTGCGGCGCTCGACCATGCCGTGGCGGTCGAGCACGGCATGCACGGCCGAGATCGCGGGCCGGTGCACATCCGGATACAGCCGGGCCAGCCGCTCGCGTATCTTCGGCGCACCCCATGTCGGCTTGTCTTGCTTGAGGCGCACAATCAGCTTCTCGATTTGAAACGGAAGCTGATTGGCGTGGCGATAGGGCCGCCGCGATCGGTCCGTCAGCCCTCCAGGCCGCTGTCGTTGTAGCGCGTGAGGATCTTGTAGCCGGTCTTGCGCGAGATATCGAACTCCCGGCAAAGCACCGCCATCTTCTCGCGTCCAGCAGCCGGGCGACGAACTTCAGCCGCTCTTCCATGACGTTACACTCCTTCCAAGGCACCTTGCTCTCCTTGCAAAGGGCCGAAAGTGTAACCCATCTATCCGGAATGAACTGTCACCCATCTCTCGGGAAGGAAAGTCATGGCCAAGGCAACTGGAAGCCGAATTTTCTTTTAGAGTATGAATCAGCGCCGTCTGCCGAAAAGCGCGTCCACGATCTTCCCTTTTGAAACGACCGTGCAGGGCTGGGGCAGACGGTAGTCGAGCACCGCCCATCCGCGTCAAGTCAGGTAGACCTCCTGCCCGTCGCGGAAGAGGCGTCGCTCGGCTGCCTGTATGGAAAGCGTCCCAACCGAAAATTGCGGCTCCGGAAAATGCCCATGGCGACGTGCCACTGCATGGATACGCGCTGAGAGTTCCCCCAGATCGAACGGCTTGACCAAATAGTCGTCGGCTCCAGCGTTGAAGCCCTCGATGCGATGCGAAATCCGATCGCAGGCTGTCAGAATGATGACCGGTGCCGATTCAAGTTCCTTGATCAGCTCCCGCAGATAGTCGATCCCATTGCCGTCCGGCAGGTGAACGTCGAGCAAAATAAGGTCGTAGCCGACCACAGCTGCATAATCGCGCGCTTCGGACAGGTTCTTGGCCCAGTCGACCGCGTGGCCACCAGCCACCAAATGATCGTGCATAGCACTTCCAAGGTCCTTATCGTCTTCAGTGAGCAGTATTCGCATCATGCTGCCGAGCTCCGGTATGAGGGCAAGGCTCCCATCTTATTGGTCGAAGCTGACAATAGGCTGAACCGGCGGCAGCGAATTATTTGGGGAGCTTTCAGGCTGCTGTCAGCTACAACTTGCAAGAAAGGGGTCGTTAACAAAGCCAAACGAAGAGCCCCTATGAAACCCGTCCTGAACTCGGCACTTTTGCTCAATGTGACCCCCGGCGGCTGCATCAGCAAATTGATTTGGGAAACAGGCGCGCCGGTTCTAATGACCGACGCAGGCCGAGGTCTGGAGCTGGACCAGCGAACGGCGTCTTCGGTTTTTCAGGCAACAGCCACATGGAAGAATATGATTGGCTCGACCATGCGCCGAGCTTTGTCGAACGGATTGGTCGCGGGCGCACTACCACAGATTATGGCAGGTTTACGCCCTGGCCTTGACACCCGGGGTGATCGTCACCGGCGGAGCCGCGGCGTACTGATCGGATATCTAACGTCGCTGAGTCTCTCGTCGGTGCAGTGGATCTCTCGGCTTAGCCATCATGCAAAAAACGACGGTTCCGCGACACCACTTTTCAGGTCCGTGACACAGGCTTTGTGAGCCGATCTGTTGTTCTTACCCCAGGCTAATGGCTGAACAGCTCTGTCGCCGGCTCGATGCGCCAGATGGCGCGATGTTTTGAACCCTTTCACGAGGCGACGGCAGCAGCCGACCGGCTCTCCTATCGCGGCTCCCGCGATCCACACACCCAACAAGGGAATCTACCATGGTAATGAAGGCACCGGTTGCCGACGCTAGGAATGGGTCGGTAGTAGATCGGCTGGTCGGCATCGACCTCGCTCGGGGCCTGGCTGTCTTCGGGATGTATGCCGCCCATCTCGGTCCCGACCCCGGCGAAGGAGGACTAGTCGGGTTTCTGATGGAACTAACCCATGGGCGGCCGTCGGCCCTGTTTGCCGTATTGGCCGGTTTTTCAATCCTCCTGATTACAGGTCGCAAGGCGCCGAAGTCGGGGATAGCCGGTAGACAGGCCATCGCCAGAGTCGCAATTCGTGCCCTTGTTTTGCTCGCGCTTGGCTCAATCCTGGGCTGCCTCGGTACCCAGGTCGAAGTCATCCTAGAATACTACGGAATTTGCTTCTTGTTGGTATTGCCGCTCCATCGGCTCAGCGCATATCAGCTGGGCTTGATCGCTGCCGCTACGGCATTAGTTCTCCCGCAAGTCCGTTCCTCCCTTCTGTCGGTTGCCCCCAACCTCCTCGACCCGGTCTTCAACCTCATGGTCAACGGCTACTATCCCGCGGTGACCTGGGTTCCTTTCCTCATCGCTGGCATGGCCATCGCGCGCCTTAATCTTAATACGCTAGCAGCGCATTGGCGCCTTGGTCTGGCGGGGGTCGCGCTGGCCGTGTTGGGCCATGGGGGATCCTTGCTCGCGCTGAGTTCCCGCGCTTTGACTGAAACCTCCTTGTGGTGGTCTGACGTTGACGGCGCTTTTGAGCCTTCCAAGTCGTCATTTATAGTCAAGTCGTCATGGATAGCCGCACCTCATAGCGAAACGACGCTTTCGATCGTGGGCAGCACCGGTTGCGCAATGATCATCTTGGCGGCTTGCATGCTCGCTGTGGATGCGCTCCCGCGTCTGCGAAAGCTGGTCTGGCCAATAATCGCAGTCGGCTCGATGTCTTTGACGGCCTATGTGCTGCACATTGCGGGAATAGCCTATCTTATGAAGATAAACATTTTCAAAGACGAGAGCCTGTCCACGCTCTTTGGCTTCGTTGTGGTTATCAGCACTTTTGCGGTGCTTTGGCTGCGCATCTTCCAGCGAGGACCGATGGAAGTGCTGATGGGTAGGGTCGCAGATCTCGCGCGTCACATCCGCTGAGCACCGCCGCGCCCCGGCCTCCCGATCACATTACGGACAAGGTGGGGCTTTGTCCAAAGCTTGTTCGCGGCAGGGGAGGGTACTTCCTCCCAGCCTGCCGCCTTGTTGATGGAAGCTAAAACGGTCGCGCAGGCGCTAGAGTTGCATCGGCATAATCAGCTTAAACTCGCGAAGTTAAACCCGCGGTTGGTCTATCTCGGCCCGCCTCACCTGAAAGGCTAAGGTATCCGTTTCGGTCAAGGGTTTTAGGGGCCATTTTCGCTGCGCCTTGAGGAGAGCGTTTGCTAGGATGAGGAGCTTTCGCAACAAGATGATGACCTTTGCGGGTTTGCCTGCCGCCTTTAGCGCCTGGTATTTTGCCTTGAGGTCGGGGTTGAAGCGCAGGGCGAAGGGCCGGGCATGTAGAGGGCCTGGCGAACATTGGCCCGGCCGCCCCGGATGAAGGCGCGGCCGCTCCATTTTGCCGAGGCCGGCGAGGCTTGCGGCCTTTGGTTCCGAGTTCCGGCATGTCGATGGTGAGTGTGCAGGCGGTGGCATCCGATGCGCCATATGCTGGTCAGGATTTCGCGGCGCTGGACAGCGTCGGGATCGGCTTTCATGAGGGTAAGCATCGTCTGATCGATATCGCTGAGTTCACGTGGATCTGCTTCCAGCCACTCGTTGTTGTGGCGCCTGAGCAAGGCAAGCGGTCAAGGTCTGGCTCTGGTGCTGGCTGCGGTGCGATCCCCGCACGGGCCAGGTGCCGATCGTGTCGACGATCCACCTCGCCGCGACCAGAGAGCTGCTACTCTCTTCCGCTGTTCATTCTGGCCTCTTCGCAATGAATGTCATAAAATCACCTGTCGCAATTAATGGTTTTTGATTTGGCTCCTACAGCTGGCAGATATCGCCGAGAGTTCCGCAGAGAGCGTCGAAAGTTTTGGCCGCCTTCTTCCGCAGCCGCGCCTTGAGTTTTGAGCAGACCTGTCTTGATCGGGTTGAGATCGGGCGAGCATGGCGGCAGGATCAGGAGCCAGTGCCCCTTTGGCCAACCAGTGGGCGGCGCGTACCTTGCCGACAATCTGGGGTTCCGAACCCGACAGTTGGTTTTCAACCCGACAGTGGCCCGCCTCAGAGCAGGCTACCGCCCTTCGGAGCAGGCAGAAGCTAATCGAGGTTCGCGGGTTCCGGTTTGAATGTGCAGGTCGCTGCGCGCCTGATCTTTCGGTCTGGCGGCACATGACAAAAACTCTCATTTTGGCCGACGATACCCGGTCAGGAGCGGGTATCGCAGTCGAGAAGCGACCCGAGCACGTCCACAAGATGTGCCGAGTTTGCAAGGTGTGTCATTGTTTCTGTCAACGTTCGAGCGACAGCGCACGACGAAACGTCTGGCATACGCCTCGTCTGGCACGCGCCTCGCATATGTTGCAGTTGCTGCTGGAGATCAGGCGATCGAGTGGGCCTTGCAATTTTCCGATTTTGATGCGCCTAAAGTCTCGTGTACAAATCAGGCTGGCGTGAATGGCCTGCCTAAGTTGCGACTTATTACAAAGGAATGGATATGGCGACTGGAACGGTGAAGTGGTTCAACAGCACGAAGGGTTTTGGTTTTATTCAGCCTGACAACGGCGGTCAGGATGTCTTTGTCCACATTTCCGCTGTTGAACGAGCGGGCCTGTCGACCCTTAATGAGGGCCAGAAGATCAACTACGAGGTGGAACAGGATCGCCGCACGGGAAAGTCCTCTGCAGGCAGCCTCAGCAAGGCTGGCTAACGGTCCGGGAAAGCCTTGGCAAGGTTCGTCATCGCCGGAACGCATTGACGGCTCGAAACCCGGGCCGGAGCATGCAAGTTAATGCCGCGGCAGGGATTGCTGGAGCCATCATGAATTACTCTGGAAATGAGGCTCTTGGACGGGAAAGGCGGGGCTCATCCCCGCCCTTTGATTCCGCGCAGATTGGGCCAACGGCTGCTGCGCGTCCGAACGACTGTTGATACGGATTTAGGCTGCGACCTTCTTGCGGGTCCGTTTCGCCGGCGCCGTGGCTGGGGCTTCCGGCTCTTTCGGTTTGCGGCCGAGTCCCATGGTCTTGGCCAAGGCGGAGCGCGCAGCGGCGTAATTCGGCGCCACCATGGGATAATCCGACGGCAGACCCCATTTGGCGCGATATTCGTCTGGGGTCAGACCATAGTGCGTCGCCAGATGGCGCTTTAGCGATTTGAATTTCTTGCCGTCTTCAAGGCTAATGATGTAGTCCGGTTCGATCGACTTTTTGATCGGGACAGCAGGTTTTTTTACAGGCACAGGCTCTTCTGCCGGTATGAGTCCAGCCGTGCCGTTTAGAGCCCCGTGCACTTGGGCGATCAGGGCAGGAAGCTCCCCCGCCGGGACGGGGTTGTTGGAGACGTAGGCTGATACAACATCGGCAGTGAGCTCGATGAGGATGTCGGTCTTGTGGGGTTCTTCTGTCATAAACTTCTCCGGGCAGCTTGAAACACAGTTGGGCGAAGTGTCGCTTCATAGTGGCGGTTGCCGCTGAAAGCAAATGGATCGACGGGTGCGCTGCTCCTCCACCATTGAAGTCTCGGCGACGCATCCCGTCATCGTCCATCGCTAAAGGCAGCGTATTGAATTATGGGAGCGGTCGCGCCCGCCCCACCATAGCGATACAGCAAGACAATCAAAAAAGCCGGTCTTTGCTTGGCCCCAAATCTTTTCTCCTTTCGTGAACGCTGAGCTGCCAAGCTGCTACAGTTCACCTCGCGGGGCAACCGTGCACAACACAGGAGTTGCCCGAGCGATACATTCTTCACTTGCCGCTTATCAGCGCTGGTGATTGCACTTTGCAGCCTGCCTCCGGACCCGCAGCGCTCACGCTGTTGGTTTTGCGCCTGCAGGCGTCGGAAGTCGGATCGCCGCAGCTAATTTCCTCAGGCGGACGAATTCAACAAATCGATTGTTTGGATCGAAGGCATCCACACCATCGATGCCTCTAGAATATGATCCAGCTACAATCACCGTGCTGTAATGGCAGGGACGGCCAGCACAAGCGCGACACGATCCGGCGGGTCCATCGCTGCGTTACGTATTCATGGCTACTGCATCGGGCGCTCGGTCGACCGCCTTAAGCCAGGTCGCCGCATTGCGAGACGGTGACCGGCGAGGGAGAGGGCGCTCTGGCAACGAAGCGAGGCGGGTGGCCTTGCGGGTGGCCGCGTGATGTCATCCGGCTCTCCTGCCGATCTCTGCCGGCCAGATCTGGAGCAACTGTTTTGCATAGATATGGCTCTCTTCAGGGGGCCATCTATGATGGGAGCCGAGCGCGTGTTCGAGCCGGGGAACAGGCTGCGCATGCACTGTGCCCACCTATTGCGATCGTGCTAACCTTGGTTGTTCGGACTTGCCGTTAAAGGCAAGCGACAGATTGAAGTTATGCTGCACCATCTGATTGCCTGGCTCGTTTTCGAGAGCTCGCCGATACAGGGCCTGTGCCGCGTCATGCCGCCCCTCAATGTCCAAAATCACGCCCTTCGCATTCAATGCACGTACGTTTCCTGGGGCTGCAACCAAGACGCTGTCGAGCACCTCAACCGCTTCGTGCGGGCGCTTCTGGCCCACCAAGGCATTTGTAAGTCGTATCGCCGCATCAACATTGTCCGGGTGCTGCTTCACCTCATCCCGCAAAGCCCGCTCTTGAACATCCTGACCAACTTCGCGCAAAATGCGTTCGCGCATAGCCGGATCGATTTGATCGGCGCTGAGCAACTCGGGGGAAGATGTCTCCTGCACGGAAAGAGCCGGCTTTTGCCAGCTGGCGCAACCGCCCAAAGGCAGAATGGCGAGTACGGCAAAAAGAAGTGAGTTCCGGCGCAGAAACATAGGCGATGGAGAAACTGTATTACTATTCATGTTATCTCTCAGTTATCGGGGAGGCGCGTGGCGTTCAGTTAGGAAAGGTGGGACTACTCTAACAATCCGCTGTTCGATCCGTGCGGGAGTGTGACGGATCCTGCGGGGCGAATTGTAAAGTCGGAGGCGAGGTCTTGATAAGACAGCACGGCGAGATCAACCCCGTTTCGCGTCAGAAAGCCGCGGACGAAACGTCGGACATCCATCGACGTCAACAGAATAGGGCGGGTTTGACCCGGTTCTGCGTTCGAAAGGACCTGACGTATCTGTGATAGCATCGCTTCGCTTTGCCGATCCTCCAGTGCGAGATAGGGGCCTGCATCCGAATCTCGAACCGCGCCACGCATCACATCCTCGCTCTCGCGCTCGACGACCAGGGCGGACACGATGCCCTCCGTGTTGGCATGGCGGTGGCAGATCTGTCGCTTCAAACCAGAACGGACATATTCCGTCAGCAGGGCAACGTTCTGCTCACGCTCGCTCCATTCGGCCAATGCCTCCAACACGAGACGGGTGTGGCGGATTGGGATACCTTCCTCCAGGAGGCGGCGCAGAACATCGGCAATCCGAGGAATCGGCGTCGTGCGTAGCACCTCTTTCACAAGCTCAGAATATTCCTGCTCCATTCGGCCCAGGAAATGTCGGGTCTCTTGGATGCCCACCAATCGCGGTGCGTAGCGGGTCAACGCTGCATGGACGCGCAAGGCGAGGAGTTCGCCGGGAGCCCTATGCTCCGTGCCGGCGCCCGTAAGGGCCTTTGCAGGGGTATGTTCAACCGGGAGTCTGTCCGTTTTCGGCTCACGTCTAAGGGGGACACCGCTCGAGTCGACGTGCGCTACATCGGCTCGGAGCGCCATCTGGTTTGGATCTAAGGCGTCCTGTTCGACTGGCACGCCCTCGACATCAATTCGGAATTGCGATTCAGGCAGCTGCTCGTCAACCAAGACAGGGATGCGAGGAACGATAATGCCCAGATCGGCTGTGACCAGGAGCGAAACGCGCCCAATATGTTTTTGCAATTCGGCTTGATCGACCGCCTGCATAAGATCTGGCGCTAGAAAAAATGCGATCGGGAATTCCTTCGCAGGCGCGGCTTGCTTAGGCTCCGCTGCAGTTCCACCTTTCGCATCGGCAGTGCCGGCGCCCAGCACATCAGCCTTGACAATGCTTACCGCAGCGAACACTGCGGCCAGCATCAGAAAGACGGGGAGGGGAAACCCAGGAACGAACCCCATTACAACCAGGACGCCGGCCGCCAGTCGCAAGGCTCGAGTGCTGGCCGTGAGCTGACTGACCATTTCTGTACCGAGGTTGATCCTCGCCGTCCCAGTCACACGGGTGACGATGGTCGCCGCAGTAATGGAGAGCAGAAGGGCCGGAATCTGCGATATCAATGCATCGCCTATCGTCAGCAGAGTGTAGTGATGCAGTACCTCGCCGAAGGACATGCCCTTGGAGAGCAGGCCGATCGAAATTCCACCCAGCATGTTGATGCAGATAACCACCAGCCCGGCGATGGAATCGCCCTTCACAAATTTCATCGCGCCGTCCATCGCGCCATAGAGTTGGCTTTCCTTCTCCAATTCGGCGCGCCGCCGGCGGGATTCGTTGGCATCGATGTGGCCGTTGCGTAGCTCTGCGTCGACCGCCATTTGCTTGCCCGGCAGAGCATCCAGCGTGAAACGCGCCGCCACTTCTGCCACCCGTTCGGCACCCTTCGCGAGGACCATGAATTGCACCATGGTGACGACCAGAAATATGACGAAACCCACCACGATATTGCCTGAAATGACGAAATCGCCAAAAGTATGAATAATGCTGCCGGCCTCCCCCTCGGCCAGGATCAGTCGCGTCGTTGCGACCGTGAGCGCGAGACGGAATACAGTGGAAATCAAAATAACGCCGGGCAAAGAGGAAAAATCAAGTGGAGTACTGACATACAGGGCAACCATCATCAGCAGTATGGCCAACCCCATATTGAATCCTATCAGGGCGTCGACCACCACGACCGGGATAGGCATGACCATCATCGCGACAGCCAGAAGCAGCATCAACGCAACCATTAAATCCGGGCTGGCCGGCGCACGCTTGATGAAGTCACGCAGGACGTTGGCCATCGAGACACCTTTGCAATCGGTTGAGACTTACTCTGCTGTTACGCCATGAAACGTGGCTTTCGAACTCCGAAGGCGCCTCAGCCTTGGCCAGCGCGTGACCCTGCATGAGAGCCACAAGCAGGCGCGAAATGGCTGGGCAGCAAATGTTTCCAACGCAGCCAGCTTGTCAGCACCGAGCGCGACAGGATGTTTGGCTGGCCATAGAGTGCTGCTTGATGGGGCCTGCGAGCTTTCAATATTGGAGAGCAGCAATGCGGCCATTCCTGCTCAGCAGCACACGGCTGTCCTCAATACGTTCGACCACCCATCCATCAGCCAAAATGGCGCCGACAAAATACTTCTCGCTGTCGATGACAATATATGGTTGGACCCCATGCCACACAGCTTCGACCGCGATTGCGGATGGCGCCTTCTCCTCTTTGATGAGCACTCCGTTCACCAGTGTTAGAGTACCCTTGGTGCGACGATCGAACGATTGCTGAAGCTTCTGCCAACTGATGACCGATTCAGACGTGACGGTGCCTTCGGCGGTCACAACACCCTTTGCCGACCCAATCTTGACGTCGAGAAGACCCGCTCGATCGACTTCCTCCTGCAGCTCTTGGGCCGCTGCCTCCGTAAGTTCATTGTCAGCGCGGTGACTGATCGTTCTGGACGCGACTTCAGCCCGAAGTGAATTGGGGCTCGATCCACTTGCATTGCCAAGATAGGAGATCGTGCCTGAAAGCGCGCCGATCCCGAGTGAGCTGATTATGACCATGGCGAGCACACCGATCGGTAGGCGCGGTATGCCGGTCGAACCAGGCGGCTCTGCATCCTGCACGGACAAAGCAATGGACATCTCGCCTACGAGCAGGACGACAGGAAGGGGCACAACAACGGACTGGCCTGCGGCGATATTCCGGTTGCCCTCGATACTGAGTCCGGGTGCAAGCGCCTCCAGTTCGATCGACTTGCCAAGAAGAGTTACACGAAGGTGATGCGGTGCCAGTCCCTGCTCGACAAAGACCAAATCGGCATCGAAGCCGCTGCCGATTAAACACTTTTGAAGATCCGTCTTGCCGGTCAGACCGCAATAGTGCCCCGAACGCACTTCGAAACGGAGGGAAACGGCGTCATCCACAGAGCATCTCTCAAACAGGATAGAAGCCGCATGGCAATTGCCATGCGGCTCATTTCGGGACTACGTCGCGTCAATAAGGAGACGCGCTAGGGGGCAGTCTAAAACCCGCTTCCGACATTACGAAACGCGTTCGTCGGCGGCCTTCTTGATGGTCTGGAGATTGGTCGTTAGAGTGCGCAACTGGACACTCCTTTTCGTCGCCTCCAAGCTAACATTGGTTAGTTCCTGCACTTGCGCCTGAAAAGCAGTAGCATCAGCTCCGCTTGTATTGCCGGGAGTGCCACTGTTAGTTTTATCGGTATTGCCGGCGCTACTGGTATTGGTATTGCCTGATTTTTTATTATTATCAACTGCAGCCATGATCATTCCTTTTTCTGTTGGAGTTGTGCCGTCAATAACGGCCTGTATGACCTCACGCCGGATTTCCCGCGTCAGGCATCTTCTGTGTCATCCAAAGCTTCATCGGCCTCAGCCATCGCATCGTTCGCGAATTGGAACGCGAACGATCGCAGGATACTTTGGAAGGCTTCACTTTGTGCTGCAGACTGTGAGTTGTCTTGAAGTTGATCATTTGAAACGGTCCGGTTATCCGCCCGATCGTTCCCGCCAGCTGCCTTGCCATCATTCCCACCAGCTGGCTTGCCATCATTGCCATCAGCCGGCTTGCCATCACCAGAATGCTCGGATTTCGAATCCCCATGGCCCTTTCGGATCAAGGAAGTCCCGAGGTTGCCAACTCCACTCCCAATTGCTGCTATCATCAGGTACTCCGGCATTTGCCATTGGCGGCGACGTGTTAAAGGTTAGCCTCGATCAAGCTAAGGGCGGGAGCTTTCGAGAACCTGACGGCTTTTGACAAAAACCGGCCAGCGCAAAAACGTATGCTCTGCAGGATGTTGCTCTCGCATCGAACAGTCGACCACGATCTCGGCTGTTCGGCCAATCCCGCCGTCCACGCATGCCGCGACCGAATGGCAGCCGCAGCAGCTCGTTTGCATCCTCGATGCTGTGGTGTCGAACAGGAGACACGGTCCACGTGCTGCATGACCGCAATGACCGTATTCTTGCTGGCTCCACGGGCGCACGCAACGAGCAGGAACTCGGTCTTTGCATCACCATTCTCTCGCCTGCACATCACGGCCCGGCGCGGTGAGCTCATTGGCTTCGAGAAGGTCGGCGACCGTACGAACATGGGATGGTCTGCCGGCTTTGGGAGGCCGGTGCGGATCCTCTTCTCACCATATCGAAAGCTTGAAGCGGTCGGATTTTCTTGCCCTGTTCGTGAGAACTCCCATCGTCAGCTAATCGTCAGCCAAGCGGTCTATCTAGGCCGGCCGTGCCTGACCTTCGGATCCAAAGGTCCCGTCTCGACACTTTTTGTAACTATAGATCGAAATGGTCCGCGTGATACGCAACGCACACGCTTCTCTGAAGCAAATGTGTGACTTTGTCGGTGGCGAACGAGAGGAGTGACGCATCAATAAAATCGTCAGGCACGTGTCTAGGAAGGGGAGCTAGCCGAGTTGGTCTGATTTCATTCGCTGTTCCTGGAAATCGGCGGACTGAAGCGCTGATAATCTCAGGACATCGATGGCAACGTTGCGAAAGTCCTGTGAGCTCGGGCCAATCTTGGCCTGCTACTGAGAAGCACTTTGGCGGGAACATTACGCCGTCGCGGGTCTGGCTGACCGTGACGTTAACCGAAAGATGCCGCTGGTCTCGTCAGCCGCCAGCACAATAGCAGCACATTCTCGCCTACTACGGAGACGCAATATGAAGGGCATTGGCCGACCACGGAAATCGCAGGCTGAAACTGGAGCCAGCCGCGCGGGGCGGGCGAGCAGTTCCCTTTCGCAATCAAGTCTTGCTGCGGGAGAAGGTGGACAGTCATTCGATTCCGTTGTGGAGCAGATGCGCTCTGGGGACGCCGATAGGAGGCCCTCCTCCCTTCCAGTTGCGCGCGGTCCAGGCGATGCCCGCGAAAGTCTGCCAGGCGCCTCGATTGGCGAAGATCAAATCCTGAACACACCGCCACGTGGAGCCGCTGCGCCACCACGCGGAACCGTAGCGCCACGTGGCGCAGCCGCAAGGCGGCGCGGTTCTCCCTCCATGTCTGAGGGCGAAGCCATGGCGCCGGTCGGTAGCCAACTATCAACCGCGCAGGTGGAAGGCACCAGCTCATCGTCAAATAAAGATATCAGTCCGACACAGCTCAGAATGAACAGTCTTGTTCAACAACTGACTGATTGCGAGGCTGCGGCCAGGAAAACCGACGTCCCCGAGGAGGCGGTGGAGCTGATCAGTGGGGTCGTCGATGCAGCCTCAGCAATTCTGGAGTACCGCGCTAGCCTGCCTGCGGCTGAGGCGCAGACAATTATGCCAGACGACAAGGTGCGTAGATGTTGCCAGATCGTGTGCGACGCCGCGAATGAAGTAGACAAACTTGGCCTGTCGACGATCACGAAATTGGACAAAAAGACCAAGAAAGCGGCAGGTATGGTCGATAAACTCTACTCCTACTCCCAGGCGGACCGGCAGGAGCTGTTGATTTTAAATGTGGAGAACCACCATACGGCGGCAATTAAGTGGTGGGAAAAAAAGGCATGGCGCTCCGAACGGCAGCGATCCGCCTGCGCTGCCACCGCTAGCCTATCCAGTGGAACGCCCGTGATGCGGGAAGCCGAGCGGTGCGCACTGCGGCTGCGTGCCGGCTCGGTACTGAGTGTCAGGATCTGGCTGGTCCGTGAGCGGATCGGTCTTGCGCGGGCCAAGATTGAACTGCGGGCGAGCAGGTTCGAGCCAGATTTGAAGGAACTCCTCGTCGGTCGAAATGGAGTGGTGCAGCTGATGGCAAGCGCCGCTCAAGAAGCTCTTCGCGCCCTCTCTTTGGCGAAGGGCATAATGGATGATGGCAAAACACTCAACGCTCATGATTGCGCGGTTGTAGAAAAAATCATGGAGCGGCTTTCGGATTTTGGATTGGCGTTGCACGAGGTGCATACCAAGCTAAGCCATACCTACCCAGATGCCGGCCTCCCATTGAAACTGTTCGAACGGATCGTGGACGATGCATGGATCACTGCGCACGATGCCATGCACTTGTTGAACCTGCAGTCTCCGCCGTCAGCCATCATGGCGCCACAGGCCCAGGCGGGCGCTGCGATGCCGGCCAGGGCAGGCGCTGCGATACCGGCTGACACTGCTGGTACGGCTGCAGTGTCAGAAGGCACTACAGCGCGAAGGAAAGGGAAGTCAAAGCATAAGTCGGCAGCTCGCGCCGGGACTTCTGCCGCCGGGCAGCCATCAACACCAGTCGCTGCGAACGCCGGCACAGTGCCAGCAGCCAAGGTTCTCGCGCGCTCGGATCAAGTTGCGAGTACACAGGTGAGAGCGCAAGAGGTGGCTGCGAGTTCGTCGGGGGCAGGCTCGACAATCGGGGGCGCCGCGTTGTCAATGGAGGTATTGACGGAGCGGCTCAAACGATTGGACGAACTTTTGCAGTTCGATCTGGCCGGTCAGCAAAGCGTCGTCTCCCAAGTGCGCCAGATGAAGCCTGAGGAGGCCGGTAAGGTCGTGGACGATGTGGCCCAGTACCTGCGAGCCCAGGCCATTGAGATGCAAACCTGTCTCGCCGGGTTGCAGGGGCGTAATGTACGCCTGCTACTCACCTCCACCCAGCTACCCAAAGTGCACGAACGCACAGACCAGCTCAAAGGGTTGCTGAACATGGTGCTGGGACAGGCCAACGCATTGAATGAAGGAAAAGCCGGCATTACGACTGATTGCATGAAGACCTACGCATTTCCGGCGCAAAAATACCTGGAACATTTGTGCAATGCCGACGAATTGATGCCGCCGGAGGCACCGGTCGCGCTGCGTGGCGAGCCAGGAAAGCTGTTTGAGATGAAGCTGCAGCCCAAGATGCTGGTCAATGGTGCGATGCCGAGCCCGATGTGGGTGCACATCCACACGAGTCGCCCCGTCATGGCCAGAAACTTGGAAGGGCTGGCTGATTCCGAATTCACCGCTTGCCACGTTAAATCCAACGAACAGCGCGGCTACAATCGAGAGCGAGAGGAAGCCGATGCTAGGTCCGGTCGCGAGAAGGTCATAATTCATCGCGGCAAACTCACCCCCGCTTTCTGTAAGTCCTTGTTGACCTCAGGGCTTGGCCGCCAACCACGCCATTCGCGTGCCGAGCTCCCGTCGGCGCAGGCTGCATGACAGGGCACTCAGAATGCGGCCGGCCACGCTGTGAGTCAGCGAGCATTTCTCCTGGCCAAACCGCGAATGCCGCTGCGCGAGTTGCGGTCCGGCGATTGGAGTCGATCGGCTACCGTCAGGGCCGATTTGCGATGTCGCGTTACCGGCTGTTGACGTGGCGGCGTATCTTGCCTCCCATCCAACTTATCGCCGAGATCGCGCCGCCAAGATCGAGGCGGAAGGTCTTCCTGCGAGCGCGGAGCAGGCATAGCCGATCCGATCGGGATCGGCGCATCGCAACGACCCAACGGTGTGGTGGAGAAAATTGGATTCGGGAGAGCTCGGTTCCAAGAGGCGGAGTTCCGGCCCGAATACAATCCGCTCGCAAGCACCCACGATGCGCATCCGCAGTTTATTGTCTGGGAGATGGGCTGGATTGCTCGGCGGCGCTGGCGCTAAGGCGGGGCTGTCGCCGGACAATTAGCATTCACTGCCAACAGCCTTGCAACCGTCACCAGTTGCAAGGCTCGGCGGCGGGTCGACAAATCACATGAAATCGTCGTCGGACCCGCTATCGCTGCTGTCGCTATCCTCGGTTTTGTGGAGATAGAGTGGAGGTTTGCCTGCACGCTGCCACTCACCGGCACTGTTCTTCGTCCATTTGTCGGGATGCTGCGTAGGGTCAAGCACCAGGTCGCCATGATCCACTTCAACAAACCCCATCGTCTGCGCGCGCGCTTGTGCTTCCGGATTAGCCGCACGCCAATTCAGCAACGGTCGGTCGCCGTCTATCCGAAGTTGATGCTCCAGCAGAATATCGCCCGCATTTTCGACGAGCGGATGGGCGACTTGAAGATCCACTATGGAAGTGACCTCAGTTCGACCAGGAAATTGTTCCCGCCAACTTTCCGATTCGAACTCGTTCATGCTGAATCCGCCTTCCATTCTCAGCAGTCCGGCACTCCGGTCTCCCAATTGGTAACTGAAATATCGCGCGTGCTCCGTATCTCGACGGATGCCATATTGCTGAGCAACGTCCGCGGTGCGCCTGGCTCGTGACGATACGAACTCCGAATACTCTTGAGGATTGTCGGCGATGTGCGTGATTTCATCACCATGAAATTGCCTCACCTGTCTCCTGAAGGAAGTCCTGTTGATCTCCACCACAGGAGGTCGGGAATTGAGGGAGTATGCTTGGGGAGCCGCCGATGATGAGGCGCCGCTACCTTCCGATCCGGATAAGTGCATTCGGGCAAATGTGTCCGCGAACCCTTCGCTTCCTGCATCCGATTGCTCGCCGGCATTATGCGCGCGGTAACTATCGGATGAGCCACCAATTCGACCATACATGACGATTCGTACTCCTATGTTTCGCAACCGAGCTCAAGTTAGCACGGCTGTTCAACATAGGGCGCTTAGTTGACGACTAGCTGACGAGGGCATTCCAACGGCTGCACCAATCAAATCCGCACTGCCGGCCTCAAAACCTCGGACTGCGCCACGCACCGGCCAGCAGAGGCTGCAAGGTCATGCCCGGAGGACTTGCCGTAGTTGCTGGGTGGCAGATCCGAGGGGAGTGATTGCCCCAGGCCCGCGGTTGCGCGGTTGGCCTGACAGAGACACTGGGGCACGGATGGCCAGCCGACATTTGCCACTAGCATGGAGCCAGGTCAGTTTTGAACTGGGCAGTCGTGGACTTCCATGACTAGGCCAAGCCTGCGGCAAAGAATGCTTTCGCGACAGGCTGGAAATATTGCATAGGAACCGCGTGGCCGAGTTTTGTAGTGCCTATCAGCTGACGCGCTAAGACATGGTCATGGACGATCGTCAGGCGTAGTGCCCGCGCCTCGCTCAACACATGTGAAACGCGCTCACCTTCGGCACGGCAAACTAAGAACGGCACCCCGGTTTCACCGCGAACGTAACGCAGACCGATCAGGACCGCCCTTCCTGTTAAGACCAGCGTGGCGCGATGCACGCCAAGCGCAGGCTCGTCGGCCGCCTCCTCGCGGATGCGACGCTGTTCACCTTTCAACTCTGGCGCTCCTTGCTGATCCTTCGACTCGCGCGTCACTTCGGTATTGGTCATGCGCATTTCGCGCAGATACAACGCGCGCTGGAGCAGAAGATCGATCAGTCCGCCGACCAGCAGTGCGCCGGCGCCAATTCCCATCAGCAATTTTGTCTCCATAAAGATGAGGCCAACACAGCCCATGCCGCAGATCGGCAGAGGGACCATTGTCTTCCACATCCCGAGAAGGACAATGGAAAAGGTTGCGCTGAGAACCAATACCTTGAACATGGTCTTGCAGACTTCGACCATGGAACGAGCAGACCCCAAGCGCTTCAGCCCTTCAAAGGGGTCAATTTTCTTAAAGCTGAGCTTCATCGGCTCCAGAGAGAAGACAAATCCACCATTGGCTAGCAGGCTGGCCAAAATCACCGCGGCGACAAGGGTTCCAAGCAGCGGGCCAACAGCCGCGACTGTGAGTTGGACGAGCACAACCAATGCCTGCGGCACCGCGGTATCGAAAGGTAGGCTCTGCAACTTGGTGGCTAATAGGAGCGCTTCCCGGCATTTGTCCTCGATCACGCTGCCTCTTAGCCAAAGGTAGCCGAGCCCAGCGCAAGTCCCGACCGCGCGGACGAAATCGGAGCTACGTGGCAGCTGTCCTTTTTTGCGCGCTTCACTTAACTTCTTCGGGCTGGCGGCGTGTGTCTTCTCTTCACTTGTGTCGCTCATGGCAGCAATTTGTCGAACCACTCCAGCACGCCGTTGGCACGTGTGACCTCCAGTTTCATGCTCTCCACCAGATAGGCAGCGTAGGTGACCATGAGAACTGGAAAGACAATGTTCTTGATTGCCGGAGACAGTTGGCTCGCCTTAAATTGCGGGGCAAAGCGACGCAGCAGCATCATCGATATATCAATCAGTATCAGGAAGAACACGACAGGCCCCGAAACCAATAATGCCGTGCGCATTATGCTGTCGAGAAGCCCCAACAACTCCATTGCTCCTGGCCCGCTCAGTGTCGGGTGAAACTGATACACCGGCCAGATCAAGTAGCTGCGGTACAGGACACTGATCAAAGTTTCCAGGCCTCCTGATCCGACGAATATGGCAATCGCAGTGATCCCCAGAAAAACGCCCATCGCGGAAGCCTGACTGTTCGTCGCGGGATCGGCCGAAGCGGTCGGGCTGCTGATGCCGCGTTGGTTGTCGATAAGCTCCCCGGCAGCCTGAAGGCCCCAAAGCGGAATGCCAAGAAAAGTGCCAAGGAGTACACCGACAAAAACTTCCTTGAATCCGAGCAGGGTTAGCTGGATCAGGCGCGTATCAGGATCCAGCGCCGGCAATCCGCCGCTGACGTGTGCCAGGCATGGTAGTGCGAAGCCAACAGCCAAACAGCCCCGGATCAGCCCACTGATCTGCGAGCGTGTGAATACGGGAAAGATCAGCATGATGCCCATCGCGCGGGCTGCCCCAAGACCTGCCGCAACGACGAGTTCGAAAGCCGTCTGGATCAGAATTTGAATATCGGCCGATGGCGCGTCCATGGGGCGGACTAGTAGCTAAGTGTCATTGCGGGAAACTCGGTGAAGATCTGATCGGCTAGCTCTATGAGCGGGGCGCTTAGCACAGGAGCAAACAGCCCAATCACCGCGACAACGACCAGAAGCTTCACGGTGAGCGGCAAGCTTTCATCCTGGATCTGCGTCGCCGCCTGGAGGATGCCGATGACGAGGCCGACAACCACTGATGCAATGAGCGGCGGTAGAATCCAGATCATGAAAACCACCAGTGATTGGCTCATAAGAGTAATGATGCTGGATTCAGTGATGATCAGCCTCCCGGTAACGTATAACTCAGCACAAGCCCATGCATCAATTTTGACCAACCATCAATGGCAACAAACAAGAAGATCTTGAACGGAACAGATATAACAGTTGGTGAGACCATCGACATACCCATTGCCATCAAGATAGTTGTCACTATCAGATCTATAACAATAAAAGGCAGATAAAGTAGAAATCCTATCTCAAATCCGCGCTTCAATTCTGATAGCAAGAAAGATGGTACAAGTATTGCAAAGTCATCAGGCGTGGCTGCAGCGTGCATTTCCTCTGGCCAGACCTTTTCTGTCGAAGATAGGAAAAATCGCCGCTGCTCTTCATTTGTGAATTTCTTGAGATGCTCGCGCAAGGGCTCACTTCCGGCTTTAGCGGCGCTTACCCAGTCGTCGAATGTCTGATAGTGGAGCTTGGGATCCGACATGCGGTCATAGGTCTGCTCAGCAACGGGCGCACTAACGAACATAGTGAGGATCATCGCCGCGGCGTACAGCACCACATTGGGTGGTATGGTCTGGGTCCCGAGCGCATTGCGGACGAGGAAAAGAACAATTGATACCTTTACAAAGGCCGTTGTCGTGGCAACTGCTAAAACCAGCAGACCGAGTCCGGCGGTAACCGCAAGAAGCGCCAGGATTGTCGGCTGAGCTTCACTCATTGCATGCAAACCCGCCACGGAGCCTGATGCCCAGCTCTTCTCCGATGCGGACAATGTCGCCACGCCCGATACGCTGACCATTGGCCACTATGTCGACCGGGCCGTCGATCGGCCATCCAAGTTCAAAAATATGCCCTTCGCCGGCACTTCTTAATTCCCCAAGAGAAATAGGCCAGCGGCCGCATTCAAAGACAAGCACGATCTCGACATCGTCGAGATCCTTAGTAAGCTCCAGTTGCGATCCGGGTTGTGTCATATGCGCACTCTCCAAAGGACACGGTCGCGGGCGGAAAGGCCCCCGCAAGATTAATTCATCGCCGTCAAGATCCGCCTCGGCGCACAACTGGCCGACAGCTAGGGTGATCTGGCCGCGGCCGAACGGCGCAATATCGGGCAACAATGCATCACCGACACATGCGCTTCGAAGAAGCGCCGCAGGAAGGCGAAGCGTGCCGACCTCTCCTGCAACAATGAGCGGGAGCTCTGGAGGCAGCCCGCCCAGCTGCCGCGGCAACTGGGCAAGCAGTTCGCCTAGCGCGCGAAACGCAGGCGGTACTAAGCCGTCAAGTGGCGTGAACAGGAATAGACGGCCCTTGCCCTTGACCGCGCCGAAAATGATGTCGAGTTCAAGATGAGGAGCCAGCATCGTGGCTTCGCATACCCGCACGAGTTGCACGTTCAGACGCGTCGTCTCCTCCAGTCGAGTGACAAGCGGCTCCAGAGCGAGTTCGAGAATTAGCGAAGCAGTTGGCTCGGAAGGGAAGGCCAAGCCGTTCTGCACTGTCGTGATGAACTCCTCTACGAGCGGGCGCGACAGTGACAAGATGACCGTTTCGGCTCCCACTCTCCAGACGCAGTCAAGCATCGGAATGGCAGCAGGTTCCTGCTGCCAGACAAGCCCTGCCGTTCGCACCGATAGCGGCACCTCGTTGATCCGGCTTTGAAACGGCGTGCGCGGCGCTGCTGTATCATTGAGCCACGAGACAACCGTGTGGGACAGTTTCAGAACTGGTTCGAACATGGCGGGTGTGACCGCAGCGCCTATCAAAGACTGCACGGTCGTGTCATTCGGACGACCTCTTGCGACCGTCGGATCCGGTTGCGCGGCATTTAGGCAAGCGACCCCCTCGCATATTTCAGCAGTATCTCATCGTCGGCCTCGATCTCGGCTGCGGCCTCCGAATGAGTCTCGACGGCGCGCCGCACGTCGTCCTCGATTTGTTGCCATTTGTCCCTTGCCGCCGAACATATGACCCATAGCTCCCTCGTCCTGGACGCCGCCATCTCAGCCTCCTCTTGAGCGATTTGGGTATCATCAAGCATCTGCCGTCTGGAATTGATCTCAGCGGCAAGTTGTTCAGTGTGAAGGCGGTGACGGTCGAGCGCTGCGCTAGACAAGTTGTCGAGTGACATCAGATGCTGATAGAGCGCTGCTTCTTTTCTTGAACAATGTTGCTGTATCATTGCAAGCTCCCTAGAGGCATTTTGTACGGCTGAGGCGGCCACATCGCGCTGGGCTTCCTTCTTGGACAGCTCGCCAAGGGCACGACGCTCTTGCATTTCCTTCAGAAGCCGTATACTCGAAGACTGAATCCAGTTTACGCGGTCAGACGCGACATCCATGCGACCGTCTCCTCGAAATCTGACGCGTCATCTTCGCTCTGGCGCAGAAACTCCCTCAGTTCGTCGATTGACGCGACAGCCCGGTCAGTCAGGGGATCTCCACCTGGCTTGTATTCGCCAACATTGATCAAGAACTCGGTCTCGGCATAGCGCGACAGGAGCTCGCGGAAAATGGATGCTGCCTTGCGATGTGTCCCCGAAACGACTGCATCCATGACGCGGCTGCGACTCTGCAGCACATCAATAGCGGGGAAATGCGATCGCGCCGCAATAGCGCGTGAGAGGATGACATGGCCATCGAGAATACCACGCGATTCCTCGGCGATTGGATCACCCGTGCCATCACCCTCTACAAGCACCGTATAGAAGGCCGTGATTGAGCCCCGCTCACCCATGCCGGCGCGCTCGAGCAGGCCTGGCAGCATGCCAAAAACGGAAGGAGGAAAGCCCCGTCGCGTCGGCGGCTCACCCGCAGCAAGGCCTATTTCGCGCATAGCGCGGCAGAAGCGCGTCAGCGAATCCAGCATGAGAGCAACGCGTAGGCCTTGATCGCGGAAATATTCCGCGAGCGCAGTCGCCATTGGAGCGCATTGCGCACGCTCTACCGCCGAGCGGTCGGATGTTTCAACCACGACGACCGTACGGAGAAGGCCCTCTTCACCAAGATTCCTTTCGATGAATTCACGAACTTCCCGTCCACGTTCGCCTATGAGCGCCACTATGACGACGTCAGCGGCGGCACCCTTTACGATCTGTGACAACAGCGTCGACTTGCCACCACCTGGCTCGCCATAAATCCCGATCCGCTGGCCCTCGCCGCACGTCAGCAGACCATCGAGGACACGGACCCCAAGCGGGAATGGCCGCTCAATCATGCGCCTCGTCATCGGATTGGGGGCTCTGCCATGCAGGGGCCGAGTTTCGACGGTCTTGATTTCGCCTTTGCCGTCCAATGGGCGGCAACGACTGTCGATCACGCGACCGAGCAAATCGCCGCCGACGGGCACCTCACGCATTCGGCCAGTGGCCACGACCTCTGCGCGGCTGGATAGGCCCACCAAGTCCCCGATCGGTGTCAGCAATACACCATCACCCGACAGGCCGATCACCTCGGCCTCGAGCGACAGCCCGGTTCGCGGGTCCTCTAGGAGGCAAAGTTCCCCAATACGAGTGTCTGGCAAGACGGCATGAACCAGTGTGCCGATAGCCCGCGTGATCCGACCGCGCACCGCACGCGTGTCAATTCGCTTGGCCGCAGCCCTCAAAGACGAGATTGCTGGAACGAGAGCTCGAGTGTGGGCGTCAGCGTTATGTTCTGGGACGGGCTTTCTCATAGCTCGCCTTTCTCACAGAGCGTCCCGAAACCAAGGCGCAGCGCGCGCATCTGGGCGTCAAGTCCAAGGTCAACATTGCCGTACTCGCTCCACAGCACGCAGCGTTGCGGCGACAATGTCGGGTCGGGCTCGATCCGCACCCTTGGTCGACCATCCTGGCCGTCGCATCGAGCAAACTCTCGTGCAAGCATGTCGACTTGCATGGGAGAAACATGAAGGCAAACGTCGGCGCCGCTGTATTGACACTCTATGGCGTGACGAACAGCCCTCACCAATAGCTCGCCCGGATCGAAAGCGCCGATAAGATCGCTCAATATTTCCATCACGAGCTGCGGCAATTCCTGCTCCAGAGCCGCCTTTCGTCGCGCGATTTCGGAGATTGTCTCCGCAATCAACCCTGCCATCTCCTCGGTGCCTGCATTCGAGCCCTCCATGTGGCCGCGCGCCCACGCCCGCTGGTAAACCGCGCGTGCCCAGTTTCGAACGCGCTGCCGATGCCGTTCTGCCGCGGCAAGGGCTTGCGCGGCGCTGTGCCAGGTTTCGAGCTCGCTCGCGGGTATCAGTGGTCCGACTGGACGCATCTGCGGCGCTATTGGCCCCTCGGAAAGTTCGACTGTCATTTCACCGGGGTCTCTGTCTCAAAATGAGCTACTACAAGTGAAAGCAATTGGCCGGCGGCGGTCCAATGCTCATGTGCTGGAGTCTCCGCGGCAGTCCCCTCGGGCAATCGAAGAAGCACGCGGTTACGCTCGGTCGCTGAACTGTCCTGGAGCCAAGCTCCAAGACATGCGTGTCCATCGTATTCGATTTGCTGAGCGAGTTTTTCTGGGTCCGAGATCAGTCTTTTGTCAACAGCATGCAGCAGGTGTCGGATTCCGAATGCGTGTGCATCCACGCCGATGCGTTTAACAAGGATGGCAAGCTCAGGCTGAGAGACAAACGCGACCAGCGAACGGGCATGCCAGATACTACCAGCAAGAAGGGTCGCTCGATATGGATCATGCCCGCGTAGAAGGTCCGGCCTGCAGCCGATGTGGTTCAGATCCACGTCATCGTTGCCCAGCAATTCTGCCAGCCTTGGATGCAGTCTGGAACACTTCTGCAACTTCACTAACGTTTCGGCCGATAACGCTGGATCAAGACGCGCCGCAAGACGGGTTGGATGGGCCGAAGCCGCAAGCTCGCTCGCGCCCGGAAAGTGCGGACCATCAGGTCGGGCGGTCTGTATAGGCATTGGCAATGAGATGTCACCCACGTCCAATTGCAGGCATTCTTTTGCGAATGGCCTCGACAGCAGAAGCATCCCGGCGCCCCTCGACCTTGGAAACGCCGGTTGATTGCTTGCGCCGACGCGTAACAACGCCGATCAAGAGATAACAGGCCACGGCGAATACGGCTGCGGCAAAACCTGTTACGGTCGCCAGAAGTGGCGCAGGAAGAGGTAGTGATGCTTGTGGCAAAACAGCAGTCGGATCGGGCCGTTGCTCGTGTGCGGAACGTTCTACCGGCACCAAAACCACTTCCACCTTATCGTAGGACAGGCCTTCGATGCTGTCGGCTACAAGCATCTTTATCTTTGGCAGCAGAGCCGCGACATTTGTTTTTGCGTCGTGCCTGATAAACACCGAGGCCGAGGATGGCGTGGCACCGGCTCGCACAAGGTCGTTATGCGGCAGCACGACGTGAACACGTACAGAAAAAACGCCATCGATATCGCTGATCGTCCGCGACAACTCTTCGCTCAGGGCATACACGTAACGGGCACGCTCTTCGGTCGGCGAGGCAATCAGGCCTGATCCTTGGAATATCTCACCGAGGTTCTTGAAGGATTGGCGCGGCAGCCCCTTGGCGTTCAGAAGGTTGATTGAGAAGGCGAGCAGCTTTTCGTCAACCTGGATCGTGCTGGTTCCATCCTTGGCGACCACCCGGATCGCGGCGACCCCGTTGTCTTCAAGAAGTGCGAGCATTTCATTTGCCTCACGCTCTTGCAATTGCGTGTAGAGGTCGGCTTTGCAAGCAGTGAGGGCGACGAGAACTGGCAGCATGACAAGTCTAACCGACCGCCACCCTGACAGGCCACGCATGATTTCGCCCTCGGCCAAGCCAATCATGCGCGCGGTTCAGCCTTCCTTCAAAAGTTTATTCACGGATGATGTGACGCCGCTGACGCCTTTGGAGATAAGCGCCACCTGGGTGACGCCGTTGTAAACATCCCGAAGACCAGCCATCATCGTTTCGAAGTCTTGCCCTTGTTGGGGAATGCCCGAGATTCCGGTTCCCGCCTCACCTGGAACGGGAAGCTTCTGCGCCGGTCCCGGTAGAGCGCCCTTCGAAAGGGCTATGTCATGGTCGAGCGCGGGGAAGGAAACAGTGTTGTGTGGATATAGGGAGGAAATCGTCTGCAACACGCGATCGCCCATGCCGCTCGTCGGCGCAGCCGCGCGCTGAACATCCATCGCCGCAGCAACTGGCGCCGCACTCGCTGGCCCCGCGGCGGCATCGTTTTTCAGCGAGTCGGCTGCATGCCCTAAGGCGCGCTCAAACTGGGCCTGCTCGACAATCGACGGTGATCCGACCCTGGGGAGGCCAGCCGTTAGAGTGGCAGAGATCGACGTGACAGGCATCATCATGTAAGGACTCGGTTGCTCTCTCTGACCGGGCGAGCCCCGCCCATTCATCACCCGGTGTCGGCGCAACACTCCTAGGGGGGCAAGCTGACAACAAGCTGACTAACGGCGGCGTCATTTCGACAATCTAAAATCTCTTCGGCAATTTAGTCACTTGTGATGATTTCAGCGTTTGGTTTATCAGTGCGACATGCCGAGAACGCTTATCCAACCCGTCACCCTGCATGTTTTGAGACTTCTTTGTGCCGGGTTTTTTCTGTCCACCGGGATTCACCCGGCGCATGCAGTCCCGCTGTCCCTTCCGGCGACACCCTATAGATACACGGTTCTGGATCAGGAGCTCGCTGCAGCGTTGCAGGAATTCGGCAACAACCTGAATATCAGGGTCAACATCAGTCCTGCGGTGAAGGGGCGAATTCGCGGACGTATGCCTGATTTGCCACCGCGCGCGTTCCTCGACCGCTTGACGAACCTTTACGGTCTACAATGGTACTATGACGGCCTTGTGCTCTATGTGTCTGCTGCACAAGAATCGCAAACTCGAATGCTTTTGATGACGTCGATTCGCTTCGATGCGTTCAAGGGGGCTCTCGACAAGCTTGATATCTCCGACGAGCGCTATGTGGTCAAACCCGTGCCAGGCAATGGCCTCGTCTTCGTTTCCGGTCCACCGCGCTTCGTCGCACTCGTGGAGCAGACCTTTAACGGCTTGGTGGCGCAGGCGCAGGCGCAGACTCACATAGCGGCAACGCCAAAGGAATCAGTGCTGATCTTGTTTCGCGGCTCCTCCACTACGGTCGTTCGCGACGGACGACCGGATGCTTCTTATTCTTCTGACATCCCACAACAGGATAGCGTTGGCGGGAAGCCTGAGCTGGGCAAGAAATGAACATTGAGGATTTCCCGCAGCTCTGAAGAACATGACTGCGGCTACCCCTTTGTGAACTCTTCGCAAACTCGTCAGTTTCTCGAAAGCTAATCCGCTCATGATGAGTCCCGGCAGCTCTCGCGGTGACTCCGGCCATTGTGTTGGACCGAACCTTGGAGCCGGCCCGGAACACAGCAATTGAAGGCAGGGCAGGCGCATTCGTGACCTGCCGACGCTTGGAATTGTCGAATTTTGTGAAACGCAAGGGATCTTCTGTCGGGGTCTCTTGTGGGGATTTCAACGTCACGTCTGAGGATGCATAATGTCGGCCAGTAATCTTTCAACTTTCTACCGCTCAAATTCGCTACAGTCCGCAAGGGGTTGGCCGGGCCTGAAAGTTTCCCATTTTGCGACCCAGCATCAGCAAAGTGCATCGTGCTTCGAAGCGATGCTGTCCACTTGTGTGCTGGCAGACAAGCCCGGCTCTTTCGCGCAAGGGGATCTGCCAGCGTCGAATCTTGATTCGACAATGGATAAATTGCGGCAGGACCCTTTGGGCCATCTGGCACCGGATGTCTTGACATTGAATGGCTTGGAGCAACACCCACTGGATCTGCTGCCGCCAAATATGAGGGCGGCTCTCAAGGAGGACCAATCGCAACGCTCCAAGGCGACTGAAGCCCAACATCTGCTCGGCGTCACTCCGAAGATCGAGCCGGCTCCCAGGCCGAGCCCCGGAATCACGTGGAACGGTGGGTCGCTGACCACGGCTGAGTTGCAGATTGTTGCGGTACTCAACCGTCACAAGGACCAATGCCCGCTTACTTGGAAGTCGTTGACCGACAAAGCCAATGATCCCTCTACGCCACCGGATCTGAAAGCGGCGATCCAGGGACTGCAGCAGGATTCGGGACTTTTTTATGCGATTGGCTCGCAGGGCGACGGCCGCTGTGGAGGCAAGATCAACGCCAAGGACTTGGCCGGATTTTCAAACCACCACCCACAAGTTGCTGCATTTCAGGAAGCCCAAGCGCGAAGCTACGAGCAGAACTACATACCATCCGACGGCAGCGGAGGTTTGCAGCCTTCGGTCATGACCTTGAGCGATGCCTTGCGGGAGTTTTACCGGTACTCCGAAAATCTGTCCAAGGACCTGAGTCTGGATGAGTTCAAGAAAATGGTCGGCGGCGAATCGAAAAACGGCAAATTTCCGCCCCAGGTCATTGCGGCGGCGCAATATTTCCTCGATCACCCCGATGCTTGGAACCAGTTGTGCGGTGGCTCGAAAGGGAAGATGCACAAAGAGGATTTCCTGCAAGTCGCCTCATCGTCGATGAGCCTCACGCAAACTGAGCTGAATACGGTCGAGATGATCAAGGACCATCAGGACACGTTCTTTGGAAGCGGTGTTCTGACTCGCGACAAACTGGCGAAAATGAAAGACGACAAGAGCCTTGATCCGAAAGTGCGGGAAGCAGCCTCTCAGCTCCTTTCAGATCCTCTTTTGTTTGGCCTCCTGAACAATTCGATCACGGGCTATAAGACCCATCATAAATTCTTCGACTTTGGCGGCGGGCATACGGTTGATTCCGGCAATATCAGCAAAAAAGACTTTGCCCATTTTTGCACAAACATGTCGTCTGCGAACCGCAACGTTCAGCAGCCAATCACCCACGGCGCCCAAACCGCAGAAGAGCAGAATGCCGTCGCGGACATGAAGATGGGCCTGATGGACCAGCCTGACATTAAGTCAGCCAAAAAGAACGGCGGGGCCGTCATGCACGTCGTCGACTCCGTGCTCAAAATCGAGACGAAAGTGCTCGACTTGGCGGCAACGGCGGTGGGACTGCTCAGCTTCATTCCGGGCCTCGGACAAGTAGCCGATCTTGCCTCGATGGTTCTCGAGGCTGAGTCGCAAGCAGCCAATCTCCTGCGTACGGCCATTAACGGAGGCGATATGAAGCGAGCGCTGGAGGAAGCTGGCCTCAATATGGCCGCGCAGGCGATCGGCCTTATCGCAGGCCCCGAGGTCAAGCTGGCCATTCGAAATGGGCTCGTAAAGCACCTGATGGAAGAGGCCTTGGCGGCAGGCATTGATCTTTCGGTCTCGACGGCGCAGGACTACGCAGAAGGCTATGTGAATAACCTCAAAGCGCGCCTTGCAGGCGGCCCTGAGCAAAGCCTAGGCCTTCCGAGCATGCCATCATTCCAGAGTGTGGCAAGCAATGTGCCCTTCGTCGGCATTGCCTTATCCTAGCCGTCGCCTTGCGCGGAAGCTTTGGCTCGCGCGCTGACATAAGGGTCATTGTGGCACAAGCAGGGGTTCATCCGCATCAACGCAAGCGGTGTTCCTGACGCCATCTGGATCGGACTGTGAGGGGGATGTCCGAAGTCTGTGAAGACTTCGGTATATGACGACTTCAGAGTTACGCTGAGCCCAGCCATCTCGAGCCGGTGCGCCGGGTCGAGGTTTTCACGGGCGCCGGCCGGTAGCGGGAATGGTCTCCGGAAGGCACGGCGCGGATGGTGGCGGAGCGGCGCAGCCGAAGGAACGGCTGTCGCGCGCCCAGGGCGGCCTCCCGAACAGCAGACGATGATCTCCTGCCTTGGGCCTATATCCTCGTGCCACGCTCAAGGCAGTCGGCTGAAAACAGCGCTGATTTAAAACAGCATTATCCTGCACTGCACCCTCGATCCTTGCGCTCACCGATCGCTCGTCGACACGCACGCGGTCAAGTCGTTATCGGCGCTATGCCGATGGGCTTCGAGAGCAAGGTGGACGCTGAGCGGTGCGTCAGCCTCAGGGCGCGGCTGGCCAGCTTTGGGTCTCACGCTCTATGACGGCAACACCCGGCTGATCCACTTGGCCTGTTCGCGGGCTCCCGGCAGCGGCGCGGAAGCCACGGTCCGCCTTCCTCGGCTTCAGGCCAAAGATACCGCAGCATGCTCCAGAGCTATGTCTGCCGCCTTCGCCCCATCGTCGCTGGTCATGTGGAAAGGACAAGCAGGCTACGCACCCTATAATCCCGTCGGGCAGGATTCGACAGTCGACGGCGAGACATTCGCCAAACCTCCCCCTTGATTCTCAGCAACGTTAAAAAAAATTCACATAATGTTCGTGAGTGTAGTCTCCTGTCAGGTGGTACATTAGCCCCAATATCTGGCGTCTTAGTCGTAGAAAGGACTGTGATCTATCTTCCATTAGCATCCATACCAGCGGATTTACAGCAAATGACGAGAGAGGTCTCATGCGGATTGATGGGGATAGAAGGGCTAGCGGCTTGCTGCATCCCGTCCGGGTTGATGCTAACCAATGTTGACACTGGTAAATCGCCTAAGGACGGCAGCGCATCTTGATCGCCTTCGAATCCTGGGCCTTTGCGCGCATGCGGATCTAACCGTCGGCGAGCTGGCCGATATTACCGGTCTGCCTCGCGAGCAGGTTCGACGCCACGTTCGGCGGCTGGTCAGAGCCAACTTTCTTTGCTGCAACGAACAACGTCCGCAGTCTTCGTACCATATGCAAGCAGGAGGCAAGGATGGCGAGCTGGCTCAATTGGTGGTCGATCTCCTGCCCCACGATGATGGCCATCATAAAAGAGACCTACAACGCCTGGAAGCAATACAAGACGCGCGGTTGAAGGGACCGCCTGCTTGATCGTGAAATAGATCAGTCCAAATGGAGCGCGACTACCATGGATAACTCCGCCGGCGGCGCCATCGCGCAGCCCGACACTTACGGGCGGCCTCACTTAGCCGCCGTCGACTCCCGCGTTCACGAACTGCTTCTAAGACAGGAGCGTCAGGAGCGGACAACTCTCAAACTGATCGCCTCCGAGAACTTTGCCTCCTCGGCGGTGTTGGAAGCGACCGGGTCGATTTTCACCAACAAGTATGCCGAGGGATACCCCGGTGCGCGCTACTACGCCGGAAACGAGATCGTCGATGAGCTTGAGACCCTCGCGATCGAGCGCCTGAAAGCGCTATTTGGCAGTGAACATGCCAACGTCCAGCCTTATTCAGGCTCGCCAGCCAACCAGGCTGTCTATCGCGCGCTTTTGAGCCCCCGTGACAAAGTCATGGGCTTGCCTTTACCCGAAGGCGGCCATCTGACTCACGGTTGGTCCGTCAATTTTTCCGGCAGCGATTATCAGCGCGTCCCGTACAGGCTGCACGAAAAGACACAGCAAATTGACTATGACCACTTGCGCGAGACCGCCAAGCGGGAACGCCCGAAGCTAATTTGGGTCGGCGGAACTGCTTATCCGCGTATTTTTGACTACGCGGCAATGGCCGAAATTGCTTCGGAGGTGAACTCGTATCTGGTGGCTGACATCGCCCACATCTGCGGCCTGGTTGTCGCAGGAGTGCATCCGAACCCCGTGTCCCATTGCGATGTGGTCACCAGCACCTCTCACAAGTCGATCCGCGGTCCCCGGGGTGGCTTCATTTTATCAAGGAATGAAGACCGTTATCAGCCCCTCCATCATCCGAAGAGCAAACACAATCTGGCCAAACGTATAGACCGCGCCGTGTTCCCTCTTCTGCAAGGCGGACCGCATATGAATACTATCGCCGCGCTTGCCGTCGCTTTGCAGGAAGCAGCGAACTCGTCCTTTCGTGTCTACGGTCAGCAGATCGTCCACAACGCCAAGGCTCTGGCCCAGGCACTTCTGGAGCGAGGTTATGAACTCGTCACCGGGGGCACTGACAATCACATGCTGATCCTTGATCTTCGGGACCGGTCGCTGTCAGGCAAAGCCTATGCGGAGCGCTTATCGCGTGCAGGCATCATTGCGAATTTCAATATGGTCCCGGGCGACCGGCGGCATCCGGCGCTGACAAGCGGCATCCGCTTAGGGACACCAGCGGTGACGTCCATGGGCATGCGCGAAACGGAGATGGTGCAGATCGCCGCTTTCATCGACTCGGTCTGCCGCCAGCCCGATGACCAGGAAGTTCATGCGAGCGTACGAAGAGACGTTGCCGACTTCTGCACTGCGTTCGATGTTCCCGGCATCCCCGACCGATAAGCCACCCCAATCCAGAAACTCCTCACTAACTCCAGCACTTGAAGCGAGGGCATTTTTATGACCAGGCAGTTCGTGTTCTCTTCCGAATCCGTCGGCGCGGGACACCCCGATAAGATGGCAGACAACATCTCCGATGCCATTCTCGATGCGGTCCTGCGCACCGATCCGAAGGCGCGCGTCGCCTGTGAAGTGTTGGTGAAGACGGGGATGGTCGTTGTGGCTGGCGAGATCACCAGCCATGCCCACATCGATTACAGCCAAGTCGCCCGCGATACGATACTCGATATTGGCTACGACGATGATGCGATTGGCTTTGATGGTCGACGTTGCGCCGTCGTTCTGGCCCTCACCGAGCAGTCGCCCGACATAAGCCAGGGCGTTGATGAAGGACGAGGGCAGGATCTCGGGCAAGGGGCAGGGGATCAGGGCATCATGTTTGGATTCGCATGCAACGAGACGGATACATTGATGCCCCTGCCGATCCAACTCGCTCACCATTTGACGAAAAGACAGGCCGAGGTCCGGAAAGCGGGACAGCTTGGCTGGCTGCGTCCGGACGTGAAATCTCAAGTGTCGGTACGCTACGAAGGGCTCCGCCCGGTGGCGCTGGATACCATAGTCCTGTCAACGCAGCATGACGAAGCGGTCTCACAAGCCACGGTCCGCGAAGGCGTCATTGAGGAGATCATAAAACCGGTCCTGCCGGCCCACCTGGATACTTCGGGGATCAGATTTCTGGTCAACCCAACAGGGCGGTTCGTGGTCGGTGGGCCTGCCGGCGACTGCGGCCTCACAGGACGGAAGATCATCGTCGATTCCTACGGTGGGACCGGGCGTCACGGCGGCGGTGCCTTTTCGGGCAAGGACCCATCCAAGGTTGACCGCTCGGCGGCCTATGCCGCCCGGTATGTCGCGAAGAACATCGTTGCCAGCGGCCTTGCGGAGGTCTGCGAGGTTCAGCTTGCCTACGCGATCGGCGTGGCCAGTCCGGTTTCTGTCATGGTCAATACCTTCGGAACCGCAAGGATCGAGGAAAAAAGGATCGAGCGCCTTGTTCTCGAGGTTTTCAATCTCCGACCGAAAGGCATCATCAAGATGCTTGATCTCTTACGGCCGATATACCGCAAGACGGCGACATACGGACACTTCGGGCGTGAAGAGCCTGAGTTCACTTGGGAGAAGACGGACAAAGCTGACGATTTGCTGCGTGAAGCCGGACCGGCAGCTGCGTGAGGGCGGCTGGATCAAGCGCATGCGGCAACCCATTTCAACTCGCGAGACCACGCCCGGCCGGCGTGGCAAGAAGCCGGCTCGGGTTTTGGCGGAGATTTTGATGCCGGATTATGACGTGCTTTGCATCGGCAATGCCATTGTCGACATCATCGCCCAGTGCGACGAGGAATTCCTCGAGACCAACGGCATCATCAAGGGCGCGATGAACCTCATCGACACACAACGCGCCGAACTGCTCTACAGCCGCATGGGCCCGGCGATCGAAGCGTCCGGCGGCAGCGCCGGCAACACGGCGGCCGGCGTCGCCAGCTTTGGCGGCCGCGCGGCCTTCTTCGGCAAGGTCTCCAACGATGCGCTGGGCGAAATCTACGCCCACGACATCCATGCGCAGGGCGTCGCCTTCGGCACCACGCCGCTCAAGGGTGAGCCGCCGACGGCGCGCTCGATGATCTTCGTCACGCCCGACGGCGAGCGCTCGATGAACACCTATCTCGGCGCCTGCGTCGAGCTTGGCCCTGAGGATGTCGAAGCCGACAAGGCGTCCGGCGCCAAGGTCACCTATTTCGAAGGCTATCTGTGGGACCCGCCGCGCGCCAAGGAGGCAATCCGCCAGACGGCGAAGCTGGCGCACGCGGCAGGCCGAGAAGTGTCGATGACGCTGTCGGATTCGTTCTGCGTCGACCGCTACCGCGACGAATTCCTCGACCTGGTGCGCTCGGGCACGGTCGACATCGTCTTTGCCAACAGCCACGAGATCAAGTCGCTCTACCAGACATCGTCGTTCGACGAGGCGCTGGCCCAGATCCGCAAGGATTGCCGGATCGCCGCCGTCACCCGCTCGGAAAAAGGCTCGGTGATCGTGCGCGGCGACGAGACCGTGGTGATCAAGGCGACCGCCATCAAGGAACTGGTCGACACGACGGGCGCCGGCGATCTCTATGCCGCCGGCTTCCTGCATGGCTACACGCAAGGCCGCGACCTGCAGACTTGCGGCGACCTTGGCTCACTGGCAGCCGGATTGGTGATCCAGCAGATCGGCCCCAGGCCCCGTCAGAATTTGCGCCGCGAGGCTGAGCAGGCGGGGCTGACCATTCCGGACGTTCAAACGAGTTAGTGGCCTACCTTCCCGTTGTGCAGGCTATCTCGCCAGAAGCGCAATCACGGAATAGGGAAATCCTGATGTCGAACATGATGAAAGCGCTGGTGAAGGCCAAGGCCGAACCAGGCATCTGGATGGAAGAGGTGCCGGTGCCGGAAATCGGCCCTAACGACGTGCTGATCAAGATCAAGAAGACGGCGATCTGCGGCACCGACGTGCACATCTACAATTGGGACCAGTGGGCGCAGAAGACGGTGCCGGTGCCGATGGTGACGGGCCATGAATTCGTCGGCACCGTTGCCGATTTCGGCGCAGCGGTCACCGAATACAAGGTCGGCCAGCGTGTATCGGGCGAAGGCCACATCGTCTGCGGCCATTGCCGCAACTGTCGCGCCGGGCGAGGGCATCTGTGCCGCAACACGCTCGGCGTCGGCGTCAACCGTCCAGGCGCCTTCGGCGAGTATCTGGCGATCCCGCAGCACAATGTCGTGCCGATCCCCGACGATGTGCCCGATGAGATTGCCGCGATCTTCGATCCCTTGGGCAATGCCGTCCACACCGCATTGTCCTTCGATCTGGTCGGCGAGGACGTGCTGGTGACTGGCGCCGGGCCGATCGGCATCATGGGCGCGCTCGTCGCCCAATGCGTCGGCGCGCGCAAAGTGGTCATCACTGACATCAACCCGGTGCGGCTGGCGCTAGCCAAGAAACTCGGCGTCCAGCATGTCGTCGACGCCTCGAAGGAGAAGCTGCGCGATGTCATGCCGGCACTCGGCATGACCGAGGGTTTTGACGTCGGCCTCGAAATGTCAGGCGCCGCCCCCGCTTTCCGCGACATGATCGACACCATGAACAATGGCGGCAAGATCGCCATTCTGGGCATCGCGCCGACCGGCTTCGAGATCGACTGGAACAAGGTCATCTTCAAGATGCTGCATCTCAAAGGCATCTACGGCCGCGAGATGTTCGAAACCTGGTACAAGATGATCGCGCTTGTGCAGGGTCCGCTGGATGTCTCCGGCCTGATCACCCACCGCATCGGCATCGACGATTTTCAGATCGGTTTCGATGCGATGAAGAGCGGCAGTTCCGGCAAGGTGGTGATGGACTGGTAGGGATTGCCTTGGCCGCTATTCAGGAAAAGCTGACGACAGCACCTCTGGTCCGCCGGACATTTTCCAACTAGGGGAACATGGCTGGGTGGAGAGCTATGGCTCCGCTACGTGCGCTCGCTAATCATATACGGCGACGTATCGCGGCCCACCCGGTGACGGTCGATGGGGCAATTCGCTTCAGTCGATGACGGAAACCCGGTGAACCGATGCTGAGGCCCCGACGCGATCGTCTATTTCCTATGATCTGCGATTGAGGTCGAGGTGTTGCCGCTTTCAGCGGGTAAGATGCGATAGACGACTTCCGGTACCCTTCCGGTCAGCGAAAAGGAAGGCAACGAGCCGCATTGCCTCAAGCAAAATGTTACCAATAGTGTCCTGTTCCAAAGGGGATGGACAGGTCGTGCCATTCCGGTTCGGGGGAAGGATGGCGCGGCTCAGCATGGCGACACGGTGAAGCGGCGATCGTGGAGCTTTATTGCGGCGTTGACAAGCGGCGCATTCTGGATGAGTTCGAGGCGGTAACCGGCTATTATTCGCAAGCGCGCGATCCGTCTTATGAACCGTCGTGAGCAGAGGCCGTCTGCGGGCAAGAGCCGCAGCCGCTGTTACGGCAGCGATGTCCGCGACGCGCTCATCGTGTTGTGGGAGGATTCGGAGCGGCTGGGTCCGCATCGACGCTCGCGGCGGCCAGCGCCGCCGGGCAGGAATGAGTTCGCAGTTCGCCGCTCGGTGCCAGCCCGCACCTTCGGCGATTGGAAAGATCCGCCGCCCGGCTTTGTTGAGCGCATTCGGGCACGTCTTCGTCAGGGAGCTTCGTGCAGACGATGGTGCTGACCGGATTGCCGCCGGCTGGACCGATTGCATTCCGCTCCGCACGCGCGACAGCGGCAATGTGATCATGGCGATCAAGCAGGCCCGCTCCCGGTTTCGCTGACCCTGTGCTGCTGTTTGCCGGCATCCGCCCGCACAGGAAGAGCTTGTAAAAGTGCGGAAATCGAGGAGCCGTTGGTCGTCGATCTTCAGCCTGAACGCGGTCGTTTGCTGGTGCCGCAAATCGGCTGTTGCATGTACATCCCTGTCAGACGTCAGTTTTCCTCGCCTATTTTGGTGTCGAGCGCGAAGTGCTCCAACCAGATTGCAAGGCTTTTTGGAAATGAGAGCGGCTTTGCGCAGGGCGCTCCGTTGTTGAGCATTCAAGCTACCAAGCCAATGACGCGCAGGTTCCACCAGGCTCGCCAGCCTTGAAGGACAGCGAAAAAAGCAGAGCACGACAGACACAACAGTGCATCAGGACGCCGCAGTCGTTGAAGATGGTGCGCTGCATCCATACCGTGGATGCATTCGATCCAAATAATCGATTTGTTCAATCAGTTTCTCGAAAGCTAACCCTACCCTCTGTGGGAATCGGGCTCTGAGCCGCGACGCTGCCTTGCGAGCGCAGGGGCTGCACGTAGGAGAGATGATGCAACGAGAAATCGCACGCGGGTTGCTGGCCTCGTGGGTTCGCCGACCGGCGTATTTGAGCCCGTCAGTTGGTCCTCACCCGCGCCTATTGCCACCGAGCGACTTGCATGTCCCTCCGACTCGGACCAGTTCCGAGAGCTGCGACGAGTTGCGCGCCGTGTGCTCCGATCAGATGGCCGCCGGTGACGCGTTCGATGGGCCGTCCCTCTTCGAGAGGAGATGAAATGCGAACGCTGCTCGTGGATCATCATGCGGATCTTGCGCGCGCCATGCGACTTGCGCTCGGGGATGGCGGCTTCGTCGTTGATGTCGTTGGTACTCTGGAACTGGCTTCGAGTGCATTTTCTTGCGCCAGCTATGAAATTCTCCTGCTGGAATTGGCTCTGCCAGATGGCGATGGCTTGGGTTGGCTGAGGCAGTTGAGGACCCACGGGCATTCAGTTCCTGCCGTCATTATGAGCAGCCTTAACGATCTCGATAAGCGAATTGCGATCTTCAACGGTGGTGCGGACGACTTTCTGCTCAAACCCATCTCTACCGATGAGCTTATTGCCAGAATGAGAGCCATTCTGCGCCGGGCGACACAGATGACCGACCTGAGGCTCGTATTTGGCAATCTCGACTTTGATCCGGTCGCCCGCCAGGTTTTCGTTGATGGGCACCCAATGATGATCGCACGTCGCGAACTCTGTGTTCTAGAGCACCTGCTTAACCGGGCAGGCCGCATCGTGCCCCGTGCGCAATTGGAAGATCACCTCTATTCATTCAACGACGACGTGTCTGCCAACGCGCTTGAAGTCGGAATTTATCGTTTACGGGGACATCTGACCAGATCAGGTGCAACGCCACGGATCAAGACCATCCGAGGCATTGGTTACATCCTAGAATTGACTGACGCCTCGTCCGCATAGTTTGTCGAATCGAAAGAAGATCTATTTTGCTGATCCTTCAACATCCTTGCGCTGCGCTCAATTGGCGGGCGATCGCCAACAAGGTTACAAGACCTGCAGTGCCCCGTTACCTGGGCCATCTCCTCTGCGCGCTTATTGTGACTTTCCCACTTGGTGTCGCGGCGCAAAACAAGCAGGACAAAGGCCCGCCGCATGCGGCTTCGAATAGCATCAACGCCACGCTGACCCTTTCCTCTTCGCTCGGGGAGACCGTTCATCTGCCCGGGCCAGCCACGACCATCTTTGTTGCTGACCCCACGATCGCGGATTTTCAGGCGCCATCGAGCAAAACAATCTTCGTCTTTGGCAAGAAATCGGGGCGGACCAGCCTATTCGCCTTGGATGGCAATGGCGAGCCTCTCGCCGAATTGCGTATCGTTGTCACGCAACCGATCGGGGATTTACGCGCCATGTTGCGGGAGCAGGTCGGCGACTATCCCATCCGCGTCAACTATACGCCGCGCGGCGCAATCCTTAGCGGGACGGCGCCCGACGCAGAGGTCGCCGACACCGCAAAAAGAGTCACTGAGCAATATCTGGGCGACGGAGCGCAAGTCGTCAACAACATCAAGGTCGCTGGATCCCTGCAAGTTAACCTCAGCGTGCGCGTAGCCGAAGTCTCACGCAGCGCCATGAAGTCACTCGGCGTCAACTTGTCCGCCTTCGGTCAAATCGGCAATTTCAAAGTGGGCGTTCTAAGCGGAAGCGCTGCAAGCGCTGGGTCTGGTTCAACCCAGGGTGGCGGTACAGCAGAAATCGGATTCGACAACGGTGCCGTCAACGTCAGCGCGGTTCTCGACGCGCTCGCCAAGGAGCATATAGCTTCCGTCCTGGCTGAGCCGAACCTCACCGCTATGTCGGGTGAAAAGGCCAGCTTTCTCGCGGGCGGCGAATTTCCCATTCCTGTCCTGCAGGAAAACAGGCAGGTATCGGTTGAATTCCGTCACTTCGGCGTCAGTCTGGAATTTGTGCCGACAGTTCTCAGCAACAATCAAATCAACATTCACGTAACGCCCGAAGTCAGTGAACTGTCGACGCAAGGTGCCGTGCAAATCAACGGAATTTCCGTGCCGGCAGTTTCCACGCGCCGAGCCGATACGGTCGTCGAACTCGCCAGCGGCCAGAGCTTCGCAATCGGCGGTCTAATCAGGCGGAACGTCAACAATGATGTCAGGGCCTTTCCCTGGCTCGGAGAACTGGCGATCCTGGGACCGCTTTTTCGCTCGACCTCGTTTCAAAAAGAGGAGTCAGAACTGGTCATTCTAGTTACGCCTTACATTGTAAGACCAGGCTCCAACCCAAACCAGATGAGCGCACCGACCGAGCGGGCGGCACCGGCTTTGAACGGAGGGGGCGCTCCGACGAATTCCGTGACAAGTCCCCCGCGAGACCGCGCTGCTATCCGTGCGGGCGCGCCAAGCGCCCAGGGCGGTCTCGGCTTCATCATCGAATAGTGTCATCCAAAGATGTTGCGTTTTATAATCCTCTTTGTCGCTCTGGCACCAAGCGTAAGTGGCTGCACAAGCACTACGCCAGTTGATGTCGAACCATCGGCACCAATGCTTGTCCGAGAGGAGACCACCGTCCTGACGTTGCAAAGCCTGCGCGCTTCCGAACGGCAGCGTTTGCGTGTTTTCCTAGACAAGGCCAGTCGCGGCCGGTTCGATGCCATCCACCTCCTCATCAGCGGTTCGCCCCAGCTCAGCGCAGGGGTAGCCCATCAGGCCAGGCAGTTGGCAATCGAAGAAGACAACATTCAATTGCGCGATCAACACGACGCCGGCTCAGTGCGAATTGAGGCGATTGTCTATCACGCCCGTCCGCCGGTCTGTCCCTCATATGGTGCCTTACCCAATGAAGAATCCTTCAAACAGCCGCTTGGTTGTTCGACAGGACATAACCTGGCCGTGATGGTCAACGATCCGCGCGATCTGCTCGACAATCAGGCCGTCAAGGCCGGCGATGGCGATCGTGCTTCTGTACCAGTTGCAACTTACAGAACATTCGGGACGGATAAAGGTGGCTGATACCGCCCTTATCTCGGCAGCACTCCTACCGGAGATTGAAAGCTTCCAATCGCGTCCTGATCTAAAATAAAAGGAACCGCTGGATGCAATATAGGCGCTATATCGAGGGCCTTAGGGCCGTTGCTGTACTTCCGGTCGTACTCTTTCATTTCGGAATTTCGGCGATCCCGGGTGGCTTTAGCGGGGTCGATATCTTCTTCGTCATCTCCGGCTACCTAACCAGCGGAAGCCTCCTGGATGACCTTGAACGCGGCCAATTTTCCATCGTCAACTTCTACTGGCGCCGTGCCCGGCGCATTCTGCCGGCGCTCGTCTTTGTGATGCTTCTCACCTGCATTGCGGCATTGTTCATTCTTCTGCCACCGGATCTGCGCGGATTCAGTCTTAGCATCATAGCTACCTCGACCTTCTGGTCGAACGTTTTCTTCTGGAAAACGTCAAGTTACTTCTCTATCGATGCCGCGCTTCTACCACTGTTGCACACTTGGCCGCTTTCCGTAGCGGAGCAGTACTACATCTTCGCACCAATCCTGATGTTCCTAATCTATCGCTACATCGGGAAGCGCTGGCTGACGACACTTCTTCCGATAATTCTCTGCAGCTTCGTAGTGGCGGTGATGGCGACATCGCTGGCACCCACCGCCGGATTCTATCTGCTGCCGACCCGAATCTGGGAACTCATGTTGGGCGCCCTGCTCATGCTCAAATGCCCCTCGCCGCTGGGCAACCGACTCCTGATGGAGTCGGTGGGGGTGGCCGGATTTGGCCTTCTCGCCATCGGGTTCTTCGCGATTTCGGCGAGTGATCCGTTCCCAGGCTACAACGCCTTGTATCCATGCATCGGAACGGCCCTTCTGATCTATGTTGGCCAAAATACCCCCTCGACGGTCGCCACCCGCATGCTCGAAGTCAGGCCGCTGGTCTGGATTGGGCTCATCTCGTATTCGTTGTATCTTGTTCACTGGCCTCTCAATGCGTTCGCGCACTATCTTTCGTTCCAAAAACTCGATCCGTTGATGACCGGTGCGATGTTGGTGGCAAGCCTCGCATTGGCTGCATTCTCCTGGAAGTTTGTAGAGCAGCCGTTTCGACAGAAGAGGGCCTTCACCTCCCCGGGGCCTATCTTCGCCTTTTCAGCGCTCGCGATCGTTGTCCTTTGTGCCGGCGGAGCGGCGGGGGCGCTCGGCAA
>NZ_RZRA01000200.1:0-6845 GCF_003998945.1 Mesorhizobium sp. M7A.F.Ca.CA.003.01.2.1
GGCCAACTCCCCGGCCGAGAGGACAACGCCAAACTTTTCGGTGGCTTCCTCTGATGTGTAGTACCCCAGCGCCACGTCGCGCAGCACAAGATCGGCATCGCGCTGCAGCGGATCGCCATAGCCGCCGCCGCCCGGCGTGCCGACGCGCACGCGGTCGCCGGCCTTGAGCGCAATGTCCTGTTCTTTGGACAAATGCGGCGGCACGTGTTCCTCGCCGTTGCGGAAGACGGTCACCGTGTTGACGGCGCCGTCCTTGCCGCCAAGCGCGCCCTGCGGGCCGAACCGGCCATGGTCCATGACGAAGGAAGCGCGGGCGTCGCCGCGCAGGATTTCCACCTCATAGGCGAGGCCGAAACCGCCGCGATGCTTGCCGGCGCCGCCGGAGCCTTCACGCAAGGCGTAGTGGCGGTAGAGCACCGGGAATGCCTGTTCCATGATCTCGACCGGCGGCGACTTGGAGATGCCGATGGTCGAGCAGCCATTGGTCAGGCCGTCATGGCCTGAATTGCCCCCATAACCGCCGCCGGAGATCTGATACATGACGTAGTCGCGGCCGCGTGCCGGGTCGTTGCCGCCGAGTGCGAAATTGCCGCTGGAACCGGCGGGTGCGGCGGTCACCTTGTCCGGCAATGCCTGCACCATCGCCGCAAACACCGCCTCGGCGATGCGCTGCGACACCTCGGCGGCGCAGCCCGAGACGGGCCGCGGATATTTGGCGTCGAGGAACGTGCCTTCCGGCCGCTTGACGATCAGGGGTTCAAACGCGCCGGCGCTGATCGGCACATCCGGGAAAATGTGGCGCATGGCGAGATAGACCGAGGATAGGGTCGTCGCCAGCACGCTGTTCATCGGCCCGGCGCAGGGCTTTGACGAATCGGTGAAATCGAAGGTCAGCGTGTCGCCCTGTTTTTCGACGGCGAGCGCGATGATCAGCGGCTCGTTGACCACCCCATCGGAATCGACAAAGGCCTTCGAATGGTAGGTGCCGTCGGGAATGGCTGAGATGTTGGCGCGCATCTGCTCGGCCGCGCGGCGGCGCAGTTCGGCGATCGCCGCGACAACAGTTTCGTCACCGTAACGATCCAGGATTCCATTCAGCCGATCCTGGCCGATCAGCAGTGCGGCGGCCTGGGCCCTGATATCGCCGATGCGCTGGTCGGCGACGCGGATGTTGGAGCAGATGATGGCGTAGATTTCCGGGTCGAGCACGCCCTTCTTGAACAGTTTGACCGGCGGCAGCCGCAGGCCTTCCTGCTCCACGGCAGTCGCCCAGGCTGCAAATCCGCCCGGCACCGAGCCGCCAATGTCGGGCCAATGGCCGGTGTTGGATAGCCAGCAGAAAATCTTGCCGTCCCGGTAGACCGGCATGGCGAAGCGCACATCCATCAGATGGGTGCCGCCGAGATAGGGGTCGTTGACGACGTAGATGTCGCCTGGTTCCGGCGGCAGGCAACGGCCGTCGGCGATCATCTCGATCACCGTCCTGGTCGAATACTGCATGACGCCGACGAACACCGGCAGGCCCTGGCTGCCTTGCGCGATCAGCGAACCGTCGACAGCCGAATAGATGCCGTCGGAACGGTCATTGGCCTCGGCGATGACCGGCGAGAAAGCGGCGCGAGAGAACGTAAGGTCCATCTCGTCGCAGACCTGCTGCAGGGCCGCCTGGAGGACCGAAAGGGTGATGGCGTCGAGCTTTGCCATATCAGGCCTCGCCAATGTCGATGATGATGTTGCCGTCAGCGTCGCTGCGTGCGCGGTCGCCGGGTTCGAGCACGGTGGTGGCATCCATCTGTTCGAGGATCGCCGGGCCTTCGATGATAGCATCGAGCGGCAGCTTTTCACGCGCATATACGGGCGTGTCGTGCCAACGGCCGGCATACCAGACCGGCCGGATTTCGCGCCGCGCCTCGTCCAGCGTTGCTGCGCGCCCCGCCGGATCGATCAGGCGCGACAGATCGATCGCCAGACGCACGCCGGTGACCGATGTATTGAGATTGACGAGATTGGCTCGGATTTCCGGCAGCTCGACCTTGAAGCGGGCGAAATAGGCCTTTTCGAAAAGCTGCTGCAGCGTTGCCCGGGTCACCGAGGAGGACGGCAGCGCCACGTTGATGATGTGGGTCTGGCCGACGAACTGCATGTCGGCGGAGTGGGTGACGCGGATCGTCTCCGGCTTTACCGCTTCCTTGCCGATCAGCTCCTCGCCTTCGTTTCGGTGCCGTTCCAATACCCCATGAAGGCGCGTTTCGTCGAGCACCGACACCGGCTGGTTGATGGTGTTGACGAAGTCGTGGCGCAGGTCGGCAACGACGCAGCCGAGCGCGTTGGTGATGCCTGGACGCGCCGGCACCAGCACCTTGGGCAGGCCGAGTTCGCGCGCCAGGGCAGTCGCATGCAGCGGCCCGGCGCCGCCAAAGGCGAACAGCGCGAAATCGCGGGGGTCATGACCGCGTGACACCGACACCATGCGGATGGCGCCGGCCATCTTCATGTTGCCGAGCCGCAGCACCGCGCCCGCCGCCTCGACGCCGGACAGGCCGGTCGGCTTGCCGATTTTCTCCTCGAAGATGCCGGTGACGCGCTCTGATGTGACCGGGTTTTCGACTGCCAGCAGCTTCTTCGGCGCCAGCCGGCCGAGCACCAGATTGGCGTCGGTGATGGTCGGATCGAGGCCGCCGCGCCCGTAGCAGATCGGGCCGGGGTTGGCGCCGGCGCTTTCCGGGCCGATCTGGATCAGGCCGGCCGCGTCGACGCGGGCGATCGAGCCGCCGCCGGCGCCGACCGTGTGCACCGCCACCATCGGCACATGGATCGGCATGGCATATTCGATCTCGATCTCGTTCGAGACAGCCGGCTCGGCATTGCGGATCAGCGCCACGTCGGTCGAAGTGCCGCCCATGTCGTAGGTGACGAGGTTTTCGAAGCCGGCACGTTTTCCGGTGTAGGCGGCGGCGATGACGCCCGAGGCCGGACCGGACATGACAGTCTTGGCCGATTCACGTGTGACGAAGCGGGCCGAGATCATGCCGCCATTGCCGTTCATGATCAGGAAGTCGCGGGCATAGCCTTTTGCAGCCAGTTCCTTGCGCAGCCGCTCGACATAACGCTCGAGGATCGGCTGCACCGAGGCGTTGACCGAAGCGGTGACGCCGCGCTCGAACTCGCGCGCCTCCGACAGCAGCGCATGGCCTGCCGTGATGTAGCCGTTCGGCCAGAGCTCGGCGGCAATTTCGGTGGCGCGCCGCTCGTGCGCCGGATTGGCGTAGGAATGCAGGAAATGGATGACGAGGGATTCGCAACCGGCCGCGATCAGCGTCTGCACCGCCTCGCGCATTTCGGCCTCGTCGAGCGGTGTGCGTATCTCACCCGACGCCTCGACGCGCTCCGACACTTCGAGCCTGAGATTGCGCGGGATGATCGGCACGAAGCTGCCGGTCATGCCATAGGCCTGCGGCCGCGTGCGCCGGCCAAGCTCGATCACGTCGCGAAAACCGCGCGTGGTGATCATGCCGGTTTTCGCCAGCCGGCGTTCGAGCACCGCATTGGTGGTGGTGGTCGTGCCATGCACGATGAGGTCGATGCCGTCGATCGGAAATCCGGTGGCGCCGAGTGCCGAAACGACACCGAAGGCCTGGTTGTCGACCGTGGTCGGCGTCTTGGCCAGATACACCCTGCCGCCATCGCTTCCGTCGATCAGGAGCAGGTCGGTGAAGGTGCCGCCGACATCGATACCGGCAACGACATTTCCCTGGGGATCGCGCGCTTGCGCCGAAATATTCTCTTCCATCGTCGAAACCCGAAATGCGCGGACTACGGATATGCGTCAGTTTGGAAAGCTGTTTTAAGGGAGCATCTTGACGCAAATATCGTTTGTATACTAATAAATTCCGGACACAAGAGCTTGCCGCTTTGGAGTGTGCGAACAGCACGCCGGGACCTGAATGGTCCGGGCGCGCAGGTGAAGGTTTGGCGCCCGCGTCCGTGAGCTGGGCCAGAAGGTTGGATTTGATGAACACCACATCCGCTCTCAACACCGTCGGCGCCCGACCGCTGCAGTTCCCGATTCCGGCCAATGTCTATGCCGAAACCGTGGTCTCGGTGAAGCACTACACCGACCGGCTGTTCTCGTTCCGCATCACCCGTCCGCAGTCGCTGCGCTTCCGCTCCGGCGAGTTCGTCATGATCGGCCTGCCCAATGCAGAGAAGCCGGTGTACCGCGCCTATTCGGTGGCGAGCCCGGCCTGGGACGAAGAGCTGGAATTCTTCTCGATCAAGGTGCCGGACGGCCCGCTGACTTCGGAGCTGCAGAAGATCCAGGTCGGCGACACCGTCATCATGCGCCAGAAGTCGACGGGCACGCTGGTGGTCGACGCATTGACGCCGGCCAAGCGGCTGTTCATGATCTCGACCGGCACCGGCATCGCGCCCTTCGCCAGCCTGCTGCGCGACCCCGACACCTACGAAAAATTCGATCAACTGATCCTGACCCATACCTGCCGCGACAATGCCGAGATGACCTATGGCCAGGAGCTGGTCGCAGCACTTGAAAGCGACCCGCTGATCGGTGAACTGACCACTGGGCGCGTCACGCTCTACAATTCGACGACCCGCGAGGAATCGGCACGCATGGGCCGCATCACCGCGCTGATCGGCTCCGGCAAGTTCTACAGCGATCTCGGCATCGACAAGCTCAACCCGGAAACCGACCGGATCATGATCTGCGGCTCGATGCATATGCTGAAGGACGTCAAGGAACTGGCCGAAAGTCTCGGCTTCGAGGAAGGCTCGCTGAGCCATCCGGCGACTTTTGTCGTCGAGCGCGCCTTCGTCGGCTGAGCCGCACCAACATCTCGAAGTCTACGTTTTTGACCGCACGGTCAAAAACTGCTGCTTTCGCCGCCTTTTTCGGTTATGACCGCCCGCAGGACTCGTGAAGTACGGCTTCACGGGCTATCTTCGGCATACGTCGCTGAATGAAAGGGCAGGAGATGAGCAGCACAATCCGCGAAGCCGATGTCGGCCCGTCCAAGGTGACGCCGCTGCCGGCGCGTGCCGCCGCCAATACAGCCGTCCCGCACGATCATCGCATTGCGCGCAACCCCGGCATGAAGCTCGACCTTGGCTTCATGGAATCGGTGCGCAGCGTCAATCGCTCGGCGCTGGAACGGCGCGTCGCCAGCCTGACCAAGCGGCGCTCGATCAAGGCCGACAACCAGGCCGCCTGGCTGCTGCGCGCCGTCGCCTGCATGGATTTGACGACGCTGAATTCCAACGACACCGAGGAGCGCGTGCGCCGGCTCTGCGCCAAGGCGATCAACCCGTTCCGCCGCGACATTGTCGAGGGCCTCGGCATATCAGGTGAAATCATCCGCCCGGCCGCCGTCTGCGTCTACCACCCCTTCGTTGCCACCGCCGTCGATGCGGTGCGCGGCACTGGCATCCATGTCGCCGCCGTCTCCACCGCCTTTCCGCATGGCCTGGCGCCGCTGTCGACCCGTCTGCAGGAGATCGAGGCCTCGGTCCGTGACGGCGCCGACGAGATCGACGTCGTCATCCCGCGCGGCCTGGTGTTCGGCGCCAAGTGGCGGGAGCTTTACAATGAGATCGTCTCGATGCGCGCCGCCTGCGGTGATGCGCATCTGAAGGTCATCCTCGGCACCGGCGACCTCGCCACGCTGCGCAATGTCATGCTGGCCTCGATGGTGGCGATGATGGCGGGCGCCGATTTCATCAAGACCTCGACCGGCAAGGAAAGCGTCAACGCGACGCTGCCCGTCGGCCTCGCCATGGTGCGTGCCATCAGGGCCTATTTCGAGGAAACCGGCTATCTCATCGGCTTCAAGCCGGCCGGCGGCATTTCCACGGCCAAGGCCTCGCTCGACTGGCTGGTGCTGATGAAGGAAGAGCTCGGCCGGCCATGGCTGGAGCCGGACCTGTTCCGCTTCGGCGCGTCGAGCCTCTTGACCGACATCGAGCGCCAGCTCGAGCATCATCTGACCGGACATTATTCGGCCAATCATCGCCACGCGATGGCGTAAGCCTTTACCCCCACCCCGATCGGCTTTTGCCGATCGACCCTCCCAGGCGGGAGGGTGAAGGAGGCACCTGATGAACATTCTCGATCGCTATCACGCCATGGAATACGGCCCGGCACCGGAGGCCCGCAACGAGGCCGACGCCTGGCTTGCCGCGCGCGATTTCGGCAAGGCGCTGTTCATCGGCGGCGACTGGAAAGCCGCTGCCGGCGGCAAGACCTTCGAGACCAGCGAGCCGTCTTCCGGCAAGCTGCTGGCCGAGGTCTCGGACGCCAATGCCGCCGATATCGACGCGGCGGTTGCGGCCGCCGCCAAGGCGCTGCCGAAGTGGTCGGCAGCCTCAGGCTATCAGCGTGCCAAAGTACTCTATGCCATCGGCCGCGCCATGCAGCGGCATCAGCGCCTGTTCGCGGTGCTTGAGACTATCGACAACGGCAAGCCGATCCGCGAAAGCCGCGATATCGACGTGCCGCTGGCGATCCGCCATTTCATCCACCATGCCGGCTGGGCGCCGGCTGCACCGTGGTGCTGAAGCCGGCCGAGTTCACGCCGCTGACCGCCATCCTGTTCGCCGAGATTTGCGAGCGTGCCGGCGTGCCGAAGGGCGTCGTCAACATCGTCCAGGGCGGCCCTGAGGCCGGCGTCGCCATCGTCAACCATCCCGGCGTCCAGAAGATCGCCTTTACCGGCTCTTCCGAGGTCGGCAAGATCATCCGCAAGGCCACCGCCGGCTCGGGCAAGAAACTGTCGCTGGAGCTCGGCGGCAAATCGGCTTTCATCGTCTTCGAGGATGCCGATCTCGACAGC